>JAPSFT010000008.1 GCA_035063765.1 Deltaproteobacteria bacterium | reverse complement strand
GTCCCGGCTCCTCGGCTGGCGCGCGCCGCTGCGCGCCGCCGCACCCGCCCTCGCCGACGCCGAGCAGGCTCTCGCCGCCGGCGACCACGCCACCGCCGCGCGCGCCCTCGCCGCGGCGCTGCGCGCAGGCCTCGGACTGCGCGTCCCCGGCGCCGGCGCGCTCGCCGCCGAGGAGCTCGCCGCGCGCGCCCGGGGCCGCCCCGCGATCGACGACGCCGCTGCCCTGCTCGCCGTCCTCGACCGCACCCGCTTCGCCTCGGCCTCGACGAGCCCGCAGCTGCCTTCCCTGGACCGCGTGCGCGCCGTGCTGCGCGCGATCGGAACGACGCGGGGGAGCGCCTGAGTACCGGGCACCGCCGCGCGCGGCGGCAACCACCCCGAGACGGAACGGCCGCGTCGGAAGCCGTCGTTCCGTCGGCTCCGCGCCCGCCTACGGCGGGGGCGCGGAAGGGCCGGGCGCCGGGGCGGCGCCAGCCGGCAGCGACCCGGGAACGGGCGCCGGTGCCGCCGCCGCGCCCGGAGCGATCGGATCTGCGCCGTGCGGGTCGCCCTGGCCTTCGGGCTCGTGCAGGGCGCCGGCCTCGGCGGGCGGCTCCTCGGCCCGCTCGTGCCAGGCCTCGAGCGCGGCGGCCGTGGCCGGCTCGCCATCGGGCACGACCGAGAGCGTACGCGTCCGCTTCTTGCGCACGATCATGAGCTCGAGCGGCGCGCCCGCCGGCGCGCGCGCGACGATCGCGACGAGATCACGCGGGCGCACGAGCGGCTCGCCGGCGGCGGCGATCACGACGTCGCCGACCCGGATCTTCGCCAGCTCCGCGGGTCGGCCCGGCTCGACGCGCACGATCAGGACCCCCTGCGTCGCGGGGGCCTCGAAGAACTCGCGCAGCTCGGCGGTCATCGGCTGCACCTCGATGCCGATCCGGCCGCGCCCCGGGTACCCCTCCGGCATGGGTCCTTCCGCGAGGGCCGGCCCCGCAAGCCACGCGCAGCAGAGCGCGGCGAGCGGAGCAGACGCGAGCCGGCGGGCGGCCATCGGACTCTCCTCGGTGCGACGGGCGCTTGGACGCCACGCGCGCCGGGGATCTTCGCCCGCCATCGCGATCCCGCCAGCCCCCGCTACCCGCGACCGAGGCGCTCGATCCGCGCCCAGTCCTCCGGCGTGTTGGCATTCGCGAGCTGGGCGCCGGTGGGATCGACGACGCGGAGGTCCGCTCCCTCGAGCACCTCGTGGGGAAGCGCAGCGGCCAGCTCGTGCAGCGCCAGGCGCCCCGCAGCGAGCCGAGCCTGCGCCTCGCGCAACGCGACCTCGCGGGCCCACACGGCGCACAGCGGCTCGAGGCCGTCGTCCCGGCGCGGCAGGACGACGCCGGCCTCGGGCCAGGCCACGAGGGCGAGCAGCAGCTCGGGTCCGAGCAGCGGCAGGTCCGTTGCGACCACGAGGACGCGCGAGCCACGCGCGGCGGCCAGCGCTCCCACCAGGCCCCGCAGCGCGCTGCGCGGGCCCTCGGGATCGCGGACGCGCCGGCCCGGTGCGTCCGGGGGCGGCTCGCCGCCGACGAGCAGCACGTCCTCGAAGTGCTCGGCGAGGAGCCGCGCCGTGCGCGTCGCGAGCGCGACGCCCGCGTACTCGAGAAGCGCCTTGTCGCGGCCCATGCGGCGCGACGCGCCACCGAGCAGCAGGGCGGCCGAGACGTCGCCGAAGCGACCGTCGGGGCGCCTGCGCTCGCCGCCCGCCTCCGTGGCCTCCACGCGGCTGCGCCTCGCGGCGCCGTCGCTCCGCTCGTTCGCGGGCGTTCGCGGGGTCACAGCCCGGCGTCGCCGCCCGCGAGGAAGTCCTCGTCGAGCACCTGCACCCGCACCGGGGCGCCCGCGCGCAGCTCGGTGGACTCGGCGGGGAAGAGCAGCAGCCCGTCGGCAAGCGCCATCGAGCGCAGCACGCCCGAGCTCTGGCTGCCGGTCGGTGTCGCGACGACGCGGCCATCCTCGCGGACGAGCCGCACGCGCACGAGATGCAGCCGGCCCGCCGCCTTGCGCAGGGGAGCGCCGAGCACGGCCTCGACGCGCGGGCGGAAGAGCGCGCGGTGTCCGGCCATGCGGCGCAACGCGGGCCGTACGAACTCCTCGAAGGTCACCATCGCGGACACCGGGTTGCCGGGCAGCCCGAACACCAGCGGCCCACCGCCGGCGAGATCGTGCGCGCCGAAGCGGCCGAAGACCAGCGGGAAGCCCGGCTTGATGCGCACGCCCCAGAACAGGATCTCGCAGCCGAGCTTCTCGAGCACCGGCCGCACGTGGTCGTGGTCACCGACCGAGACGCCCGCCGAGCTCACCAGCACGTGGGCCGAGAGGCCGGCGCGCAGGAGCCGTTCCAGCTCCCCGGGCGTGTCGCGGGCGATCCCGAGATAGAGGGGTTCGGCGCCGACCTCCCGGCACTGCGCCGAGATCGAGTAGGAGTTCGACGACACGATGCGGCCGCCGCGCGGGTCGCCATCGGGCTCGATCAGCTCGTCGCCGCCCGAGAGGATCGCGACGCGCGGGCGCTGGTGGACGGCCACCACGCTACGCCCGAGCGACGCCAGCAAACCGAGCGCGCCCGCTCCGAGCCGCGTGCCCGGCTCCAGCACGAGCTCGCCCTCGCGCACGTCCTCACCCGCCGGGCGCACGTGCTGGCCGAGCGGCGCCGCCACGCGCACGCGCACGTGCTCGCCCTCGCGCTCGGTGTCCTCCTGGCGTACGACGGTGTCGGCGCCGGGGGGCAGCGGGGCGCCGGTGAAGATGCGGGCGGCGCGGCCCGGCGCGAGCGCGCGCTCGCGGCCGGCGCCGGCGGCCACCTCGAAGGCCACCGGCAGGCGGGCCGGCGCGGGGGAGAGGTCGGCGGCGCGCACCGCATAGCCGTCCATCGCCGACACGTCCCAGGGCGGCAGCGTGCGGCCGGAGCGCACCGGCTCGGCCAGCACCCGGCCCAGGGCCTCGGCGGCCGGGCAGGTCTCGGGCGCGAGCGGCGCCACCGCGTCGAGCACGACGCGAAGCGCCTCGGCAGCGGGCAGGTCCGTGCGCACGCCCGGCAACGTAGCCCTGGTTCGGGGACGGTCCCTCGTCCCCGCGCGTGCGGGCCCGTCCCCTTCGAGCGCAACGAGGGACCGTCCCCTAGCCTGCCTCGAAATTGGGCAGCCGAACGTGACACCCCGTTCCCGGACCGGCCCGGCCGGCAACCTCCGCCGCGTGCTCGACGCGCTGCTCGACGGCGTCGTCGTGGTGGACGAGGACGGCGCCCTCCGGCACCTCAACGCCGAGGCGTGCCGGATCCTCGGCACCTCCTCGGAGGCGGTCGCCGGGCGGCCGGTCGAGCGGGTGGCCGGGGGCGAGGCGTTCGCCAAGAGCGTGCGTGCGGTGCTGGCCGGCGGCGCCTCGGTCGTCACCAACGAGGTGCCCCTGCCGCGCCGCTTCGAAGCCGCGCTCGTGGTGGACGTGGCGGTCTCGCCGATCCCCGACGAGGCGGGCTGCCCGCGAGGCGCCGTCGTGCTCCTGCACGACCGCACGATCGGAACCGCGCTGCGCGCGGTCGAGAGCGAGCGGGCGCAGTCGGCGGCGCTCGGGCGCATGGCGGCGGGCATCGCGCACGAGGTGAGGAACCCGCTGGCCGGCATCCGCGGCGCGGCCGAGCTGCTCGGCCGGCGTGCGGGCAGCCCGCGCGATCGCGCCGCAGCGGAGCTGATCGTGCGCGAGGTGGACCGGATCGCCGCGCTGCTCGACGACTTCATGGTCCTCGGGCGCGGCGACGTGCTGCGCCTCGCGCCGGTGAACCTGCACCGCGTGCTCGACGACGTGCTCGAGGTGCTCGCTGCCGACCCGCTCGGCGCGCGTGCCCAGCTCGTGCGGGCCTTCGATCCCTCGCTGCCCGAACTCCTCGCCGACGGGGACCGGCTGGTGCAGGTGTTCCTGAACCTCGCGCGCAATGCGCTCGAGGCCATGGAGGGGCGCCCGGGCAAGCTCACGATCGCGACCCGCCTGCGTGTCGATCACCGCCTCGAACTCGCGGGCGAGCGCCTGCCGAGCGTCGCCGTCGAGGTGAGCGACACCGGTCCCGGGATCCCCGAGGCCGTGCGCGCGCAGGTGATGACGCCGTTCTTCACGACCCGCAGCGCCGGTACCGGCCTCGGGCTCCCGCTCGCGCGCCACTTCGTGGCGCTGCACGGGGGCTCGCTCCAGCTCGAGAGCCGCGAGGGCCGCGGCACGACGGTGCACGTCTCGCTCCCGCTGCGCAGGGCCGGCGCGGAGGTGGGGCAATGACCCCCCTCGAGCACCGGGACGCCGCACGCGTACTGGTGGCCGACGACGAGGCCTCGATCCGCTTCGTGCTGCGCGAGGCGCTCGAAGAGGCCGGCCACGAGGTCGTCGACGTGGACTCGGGCGAAGCGGCCTGGACGGCGCTCGCCGGGGGGCGCTTCGCGATCGCCTTCCTCGACATCCGCATGCCGGGGCCCTCGGGCCTCGAGCTTCTCGACCGGCTGCGCGCCACCGGCAGCGACGTCGCGGTCGTCGTGATCACCGCGCAGAACACGCTCGAGAACGCCGTCGAGGCGATGAAGCGCGGCGCGCTCGACTACCTGGTGAAGCCCTTCCAGATCGCCGAGGTGCTGGCCGCCGTGCAGAAGGCGCAGCGCACGCGTGCCCTCGAGCGGGAGGTGCGCAGCCTGCGCCGCGAGACCGGCGGGCGCGCCCCGGGCGGCGAGCGCCTGGTGGGGCGCAGCGCGGCGCTGCTCGAGGTGTTCAAGACGATCGGGCGCGTGGCGCCGCGCGACGTGGCGGTGTTGATCACCGGCGAGAGCGGCACCGGCAAGGAGCTGGTGGCGCGCGCGATCCACCAGGCGAGCCCGCGCGCGGGCGGCGCCTTCGTGGCCGTGAACGCGGCGGCGATCCCGCGCGACCTGCTCGAGAGCGAGCTCTTCGGCCACGAGAAGGGCTCGTTCACGGGCGCCATCGACACGCGCGCCGGCCGTTTCCGCGAGGCGTCGGGCGGCACGCTCTTCCTCGACGAGATCGGCGACATGCCCCCCGAGCTCCAGGCCAAGCTGCTGCGCGTGCTCCAGAGTGGCGAGGTGACCTCGGTCGGCGGCAAGCGCGCGGAACAGGTGGACGTGCGCATCGTCGCCGCCACCCACCGCGATCTCGACGCGCGGGTGCGCGAGGGCTCCTTCCGCGAGGACCTGCTCTACCGGCTGCGTGTCGTCCCGATCGCGATCCCGCCGCTGCGCGAGCGGCCCGAGGACGTGCCGGTGCTCGCCGAGCACTTCGTCGCCCGCTACGCGACCGAGCTGGGCACGGCGGCGCGCTACGTCTCCGAACGCACGCTCGATCACCTGGCGGCGCACGAGTGGCCGGGCAACGTGCGCGAGCTCGAGAACGCGATCAAGCGCGCGCTGGTCCTCGCACCCCACGAGGTGCTCGCCCCCGAGGACTTCGCCTTCCTGCGCGGCGCACCGGCGCCGGCAGCGGCCGGAGGATCGCTCGAGGACCGGGTGCGCGACGAGCTGCGCGCGCGGCTCGCCGCCGGCGAGGACGACCTGCACCGCAAGCTCCTGGAGCGGGTCGAGCGCCCGCTCCTCGAGGCGGTACTCGCCCACACCGGGGGCAACCAGCTGCGCGCGGCGGCCGTGCTCGGGATCAACCGCAACACGCTGCGCAAGAAGATCTCCGAGCTGGAGATCGTGCTGCCGGTCCGACCTTGAGCGCTTCGACCCCGCCGGCCGTCCGCGGCCTCTACGTGCTCGCCGACGACGACCCGCGCTGGGGCCGCGACCCGGTCGCGCAGGCGCGCGCCGCGCTGGCCGGTGGTGCCGCCGCCGTGCAGCTTCGCGCCAAGCACGCGACCGACCGCCAGGCGCTGGCCTGGGCCGTCGTGATCATGGATTTGTGTCGGTCGGCCGGCGCACGCTTCTTCGTGAACGACCGCTTCGACCTGGCGCTCGCGGCGGGCGCCGACGGCGTCCACCTCGGCCAGGAGGACCTGCCGCCCGGGCGCCTACCGGCGACCGCGCGCGCCCGCCTGCTCGTGGGCCGCTCCACCCACACGCTCGCGCAAGCGCGCGCCGCCGCCGCCGAGCCGGTCGACTACGTCGCCTTCGGACCCGTCTTCGGCACCGCCTCGAAGGACTCGCCCTACGAGGCGCGCGGGCTCGACCGGCTGGCCGAGGCGGCGCGCCTCGTGGCGCCGCGCGCCTGCGTCGCGATCGGCGGGATCGACGCCGCGCGGGCAGGCGGGTGCATCCGGGCCGGGGCCGCCGCGGTGTGCGTGATCTCGGCGCTGGCGGGCGCGCCCGACATGGCGGCGGCGGCGCGCGCGCTGGTGCAGGCGATCGCGGCCCCCGGCGCGGCGCCGGAGCGCCCGTGAGCGAGCTCGGCGCACGGGCCGTCTCGGCCTTCGGCCTGCTCGCGCTCGTCGCGATCGCGTGGGCCTGCTCGGCGGACCGCCGGCGCATGCCGTGGCGCACCGTCGCGTGGGGGCTCGGGCTCCAGTTCGGGCTCGCCCTCGTGCTGCTCCGGAGCGCCGCCGGGCGCAGCTTCTTCGCGGCAGCCAACGCCGTGGTCGACGGCCTCACGCGCTACACCGAGGCGGGTGTGCGCTTCGTCTTCGGGGCGCTGCTCGACGGCGGCTTCTCGCTGGCGCTGAACGTGCTGCCGGTGATCGTCTTCATGGGCAGCCTGTTCGCGATCCTCTTCCACCTCGGCATCGTGCAGTGGCTGGTGCGCGGCTTCGCCGCGCTCTTCACCCGCACCCTCGGCACCTCGGGCGCCGAGAGCCTGTCGGCCGCCGCCGACATCTTCGTCGGGATGGTCGAGGCTCCCCTCCTGGTGCGCGCCTACGTCGAGCGCATGACGCGCTCGGAGCTCTTCACCGTGATGGCGACCGGCATGGCCACCGTTGCGGGCTCCGTGCTGGTGGTCTACGCCGGGATGCTCGGCGAGGGCTACGCGGGCCACCTGCTGACGGCGAGCTTCCTGGCCGCGCCGGGCGCGATCCTGCTCGCCAAGGTGATGATCCCGGAGACCGGGGCGCCGCTCACGGCGGGGACCGTGGACGTGGCCCTCGAGAGCCCCGCGGCCAACCTGGTCGACGCCGCCGCGCTCGGCGCGCTCGCGGGCCTGCGGCTCGCGGCCTACGTGGGCGCCCTGCTGGTGGCCTTCGTCGCGCTGATCGCCTTCGCGAACGACGCGCTCGCCGCGGCAGGAGGCTGGCTCGGCGTCCCGGGCCTGAGCTTCCAGCGCATCCTCGGCTGGGGCTTCGCGCCGCTCGCGCTCCTGATCGGTGTCGCGCCCGCGGACGCCACCACGGTGGGCGGCCTGCTCGGGGTGAAGACCGTGCTGAACGAGTTCCTGGCCTACCAGGAACTCGCGAAGCTCGTCGAGTCGGGGGCGATCGCGCCGCGCTCGGCCGTGCTCGCGAGCTACGCACTGTGCGGATTCGCGAACTTCGGCTCGCTCGCGATCCTGCTCGGCGGGCTCGGCGGCATGGCGCCTGCGCGGCGCGCCGACATCGCCGCGCTCGGCCTGCGCTCGATCCTGGCCGGCACGCTCGCGACGCTGATGGCGGCGGCGTGGGCGGGGATCCTGCTGTGAGGGTGCTCGCGCTCGCCGCCGCTGCCGCGCTTTCCGCCCTGCTCCCGGCCCCGCCTCGCGCGCGGGCCGGCGAGGGCGAGCCCGTTCTGCTCTCCGTCCTCAGCTACAACACCCACGGCCTCCCGAGCTGGATCGCGGGCGACGACCCGCCGGCCCGCTACCCGCTGCTGCTCGCGAAGGCCGCGCGTTTCGACGTGGTCCTGCTCCAGGAGGACTTCGCCCACCAGGCGATCGTCGACTCCGAGAAGCGTCACCCCCTGCGGGTGCGCGGCAACGGCCCGACGAGCGGCTGGCCGCTCTTCGCCGGATCGGGCCTCACCCTGCTCACGCGGCTGCCCGCGGTCGGCGAGCCGGTCGGCGTCGCGTACGGCGCCTGCGCCGGCTGGCTGGGCGGCGCGAACGACTGCCTGGCGGAGAAGGGCTACCTGCTGCAGCGCCTGCACAGTGCGAGTGGCGCCGAGATCGACGTCTGGAACACCCATCTCGACGCCGGCCCCGGCGCCGCCGACCAGGCCGCGCGCGAGGCGCAGCTCGACCGGCTGGCCCGGGCGATGGCGGCCCACAGCGCCGGTCGCGCCGTGATCGCCGGCGGTGACTTCAACCTCGACTGGGACGAGCCCCCGGAACGCACGCTCCTCGAGCGCTTCCTCGCGCGCACCGGCCTCGCGATCGCGGCGCTCGTACCGGAGGGCGCCTGGGACTCGCGCCTCGACTACCTGCTCTTCCGCCCCGCGGACGCGGCGCGGCTCGCCGTGCGCGAGGCCGGCCAGGCGCCCGGCTTCGTCGGCGCCGGCGGCGAGCCGCTCTCCGACCACCCGGCGATCTTCGCGGTCTTCGAGGTCCCGCCCGCCGACTCCTCGACAGAAGCCGAGGAGGCTCCTGGCCAGGAGTAGCGCGCTCGGGGTGCGCGGGATCGCCCCGCCTTCGCTCACTTCGTCGTGGCGATCCCGCCGTCGACCGGGATCACCGCGCCGGTCACGTAGGCGCCGGCGCGCGAGGCCAGGTAGAGCGCCACGCCCGCCATGTCCTCGGGCTCGCCGATCCGGCCGAGCGGGCAGCTCTTCCGGATCGCGTCGCCGAAGCTGCGGAGCGTCTCGGCCATCATCTTGCTCTCGAAAGGCCCCGGCGCGATCGCGTTCACGGTGACCTTCGGCGCGAGCTTGCGCGCGAGCACGCGGGTCAGGTGGTGGACGGCCGCCTTGCTCGCCGAGTAGGCGTAGGTCTCGAGCAGCGGCACCTGGAGCCCGTCGATCGAGCCAACGTTGAGCACCCGCGCCGGGTCGCCGGGCGCGGCCGCGGCCTCGAGGCGCGGGAGCAGCAGGCGGGTCAGGTCGAAGACCGCCTTCACGTTGAGCGCCATCACCTTGTCCCAGCCCGCCTCGGGATAGTCGGCGAGGGGCGCGCCCCAGTTGGCGCCGGCGTTGTTGACGAGCACGTGCAGGCGCGGCTCGCGGCCGGCGATCTCGTCGGCGAGGGCGCGCGTGCCGGCGTGGGTCGAGAGGTCGGCGGTCACGCCGACCGCCTCACCCTGCGCGGAGAGCTCCTTCACCGCCACGTCCACCTCGGCCCGCTTGCGTGCAGCGACGTAGACGCGCGCGCCGCTCGCGGCGAGGCCGGTGGCGATCATGAGCCCGATGCCGCGCGACCCGCCGGTCACGAGGGCGACCTTGCCACGCACCGAGAAGAGCTGCTGGACGTCCACCTCTATCCCCCCTGCGCCGCGGGCGCGGCGGCGAGCGAACGTGGTTTGCTTGCGTTCCGCGCCGCGCTCTTCGGCACCGCGCCGGTTGCCTCCTCCCAGGCCCGCCGCACGACGAAGTCGCGGTCGAGCGAGACGATGCCCGGGATCACCATCGACTCGTAGCCGGCGTCCTCGGTGATGCGCACCGCGGCGCGCGTCTCGGCGAGCGTCCGGCCGGCGTTCGCGAGCGGCTCGACCTGCGTCCAGACCTCGCGGAGGAAGCGCTGGAACTGCTCGACGCCGGCGCGGTCGGTGACCGCACCGTGGCCCGGGATCACCTGGTCCCAGCCCTCGATCGCCAGCACCCGGTCGAGCGTCGCCGGCCACTCGCGTAGCGAGCCCCCGGCCTCGAGGTCGATGTTCGGGTAGAAGCGGTGGACCAGCAGGTCGCCAGCGTGGAGCACGCGGTCCTCGACGAAGAGCACCACCTGGTCGCCGTCGGTGTGGCCGCGTCCCGGGTGGAAGGAGCGGATCGTCTTGCCACCGAGCCGGATCTCGTGCGTGTCGGCGAAGGTCTCGTTGGGGAGCGTGCCCGCCGCGGCGCCGGAGAAGTACTCGCCGTCGAGCGCCTTCATCAGGTCGAGGGTGCGCTGCGTCGCCACGATGCGCAGGCCGGTCGGGAACGCGGGATTGCCGTGCGTGTGGTCCCAGTGGTAGTGCGTGTTGAGGATCACCTCGACCGGGCGCCCCGTGAGGTCCTCGACGCGCTCGCGGATGCGCTCGCCCTGCATGCGGAAGGTCATCGTGTCGACGACCGCGGCGCCGCGCTCGCTGCGCAGCACGCCGACGTTGCCGCCGAGCCCCGACAGCACCCACACGTCGGGTGTCAGCGCGTCGGTGTGCAGCAGGTTGAGCTGCTGGTAGATCCAGATCGCCAGCACCGCTCCGCCGAGCAGCAGCGCGAGCAGCAGCCAGCCGACGGCACGCCGCATCGGAAACCCCCCTCGACGCGGCATTCTAGGCGCGCTCGGCCGGCGTCGCAGCGCGACCCGCCGCCCGCGACCGGGTCAGTGCACGCCGGGGGTCGAGACCACCGTTGCGGGATCGATGCCGAGCAGGCGCCAGACGTGGCCCCACAGGTCGTCGGCGGGCACGTCGAACACGGCGGCCGGGCTGAGCGGCGCCACTACCCAGGCGCCCTGCGCCAGCTCGTCCTCGAGCTGGCCCGGGCCCCAGCCGGAGTAGCCGAGGAAGATCCGCAGGCGCTCGGGAGGAGCCTGCGCGACGGTCCGCAGCGCCTCGAGCGAGCCTGCGAAGTGGACGCCCTCGCCGACCGGCGTGACCCCCGTCACGCCCTCGAGGGCGTCGTCGCCGGTCACCACCCAGCCGGTGTTCGGCTGCACGGGCCCACCCCAGTGCACGCTGCGCTCGGCGTCGCCACGCCAGGCGACCTCGAGCGTCTCGCACAGGTCGGCCGCGCGCACGTCGGCCGGGCGGTTCAGGACGAGGCCGACGGTACCCTCGCCGTCGTGGTGTACCAGCAGCACGACCGCGCGGCGGAAGTTCGGGTCGGCGAGGTCCGGCATCGCGACGAGCAGCGAGGGCGCGAGCGAGGAGCGTCGTTCCGGCACGCGCCGAAGGTAGCCGAGCCCCGCGGAGCCGGCGCGGCCTCCCTATCCTGCGCCGGATGCGCCTCACCACGCTCGCGCGCTCGTTCGGCGGGCTCGCGGCCTTCGCGCTCGTGCTGGTGGTTTGGAGTGCGCTGCGGGCTGCGCTGCCGGAGGACGGCGTGACGGCGCTCGCGGCCGATGCGCTCGCGATCGCGGCCTTCGTGGCCCTGCTCGCGCTCGGCGGCGCGCTGCTCTCGCCGGAGCCGCCGGCCCGGCGCCTCGGACTGCTCCGCGGGCGCTCCGGCGCGCGGGCGGCGGCGCTCGGGGCGCTCGGCCTCGTAGCGCTCTCCCACGCGACCGAGGTGGCGCTCGCGCTCGCTGGCGCGCCGCCGTCCGCCACGCTCACGCGCTTCGCCGAGACGCTCGCGTCCGCCGGGGCGGGCGAGCTCGCCCTTGCGCTCGCCGTCTTCGCGCTCGCCTCCGCGGGCGCCGAGGAGCTCTTCTTCCGCGGCCTGCTCCAGCGCGGCCTCGAGCGCCGGCTCGGCGGCGCCGCCGCGATCGGGCTCGCGGCCCTCGCCTTCGGCGCCGCCCACGGCGACCCGGTCCACGGAGCTGCGGCGGTCCCGCTCGGGATCTACCTCGGCCTCCTGGCATGGCTCGACGGCTCGATCCGCCCTGCCCTCGCGGCCCACGCACTGAACAACGCGGTCGCCGTCCTGGAGGCGGGGCTGGACCTCCGGCTGCCCACGGGCGGATCTGCGCTGGCAACGATCGGTGTCGGGATCGCCCTCGCGGCGAGCGCCCTGTGGCAGTTCCGCCGGGCGGCACGGGCGGCCGGAAGCCCGGTCACCACACCCGGCGCTCCCGCCCCTTGAGCGCCACCCCCGTCCTGCCGATCGGGGAGCGGACCCGAGGGCCTGCGAACGCGGCGAGGAGCAGCCATGCCGGAACGCTTCCCCGTCGTCCTGGTCGACGACGGCGAGCTCGACGACGTGCGCGACCTGCTGGGCGAGCTGGGCATCGAGTTCGCCCACCTGCGCGGCGGGGCGGTGCCGAGGCGCCTCGAGGCGCCGCGCGACCTCTTCCTCGCCACGATGCGGCGCGCCGCGCTGGCGCGCGCCTGGCCGCATTCCAGCGACGCCCGGCTGCGCCCGGTGCGGATCGCCGTCGTCGACGAGGATTCGCCGAGCGCGCGCAGCGCGCTGCGCAAGCTCGGCTTCGCCTACCTCGTGCGGCGTCCCTTCCACCCGCTGGCGCTGCGCCTGCTCCTGCTGCGCGCGGTCTACCAGGGCGACGAGCGGCGCGGCGACGCCCGCGTGCCGGTCGGCGTCGACGTGAGCCTGCGCAGTGGCCTGCGCCGACGTGACGCGCTGCTCGCGGACCTCTCGCGGGGCGGCTGCCGGCTGGTGACCGATCGCGCGCTCCCGGCCGGCGCCAAGATCACCTTGCACTTGTCGCGCGAGCTGCTCGGCGAGGGCGACCTCGCCCTCGGCGGCCAGATCCTCCGCTGCCAGCGCGACGCCCGCGCGCTCGCCGACGGCGGCTTCCAGGTGGCCGTGCGCTTCCAGGCGCTGAAGCCACCCGAGCGGGCGCAGCTCGAGCGCTTCCTCGCGCGGCGCGACCTGTGTCTGGGGCCGGTCGTCGAGCCCCGGGTGGAGCCGCTCCGGCCGCTGTCGCACGAAGCCGCCGCGCCCGCCCCCGGGCCGACATCGGAATGTGACGCCTCGCGCGGGCGTGGGCCCGCGCGCACCGCCGGCCGGGTGCCGAAAGAGGGCGCGCCGGCCCTGGAGGCCGCGCCGGCCGCCCGGCCGGGGCCCGGAGCGGAGCGCCGGACGGTGCCCCCGCCGCCCACCACCCCGGCAGCCCGGCCCGGGACCGGCGCCGTCGCCTGGCGACCGCCGGAGCCCGCCGCGCCGCCGCGACCCTCCGCGCCGCCGGAGACGGAACCGCCCGCGGCCCGGCCGCCGCGGCTCGCAGCACAGCCGCCGACCGCGCCGGCCAGCAGCACGGCGCCCCGGCTCGGCAGCGCGCTGATCCGCCGCCCGAGCGGCCCTCGCGGACGCCCGCCCGAGCGCCGCCGCCACGATCGCCGCGCCTACGACCGCCGCGTGCTCGCCGAGGCCACCGCGGCAATGCACCGCATGCTCTTCGGGCGCGATCTCTCGGGCGGCGGCATGCGCGTCGACCGCCACCCGGACCTGCGCGTCGGCTCGCGCCTGCGGATCGCGCTCTACGACGCCGCGCGCGAGGCTCCGCTCGTCGTCGACGCGGTGGTCGCACGGGACGACGGCGCCCGGGGCTTCGGTCTCCAGTTCCTGGCCGTCGGCCCCGAGCTGGCGACCCGCCTCGAGCAGCTCGTCGCCACCCTGCCGCCCGTCGAACGGCTCTCCGACGGCGAGAGCGGCGCGCTCGGCAGCGTGGTCGGGGAGATCGTGTCCTAGCTCGCTGCGCTCCGCTCGGCTTCGCCTACGGGTGCTCGGCGCCCGCCGCCGCGAATGCCGACGCCGCACAGGCCCCGCCCGGACAGAACATCGCGCGCAGCACCTCGGCCGACACCTGTGCCGCGCTCGTCCACTTGCGATCGCGATGCACGAGCAGGGTGGCGACCGCGACGCGTGGCGCCGATGCCGGCGCCACACCGATGAACCACTCGTAGTGGCCCTTCGGGTCGGGGCCCGAGAGGCTGCCGGTCTTGCCGGCCACCCGGACCGGCTCGAGGAGCGGCCGGCCCTTGTGGTGGAACGCGCGGCGTGCGGTGCCCGAGATCGTCGTCTCGACGAGCATGCGGCGCAGCGAGCGGGTGACGCCCGGGTCGAGCACCCTGCGAGCGGCGAGCTCGGGGAGCGCGAGGTCGGTGCCGTCGGCGTCGCTCACGCGCGCGATCCAGCGCGGCGCCACCAGCTCGCCGTCGGCGAGGGCGGCGGCGAGCCGCGCGGCGGCGAGCGGCGGCAGGCGCGAGCCGGCCAGCCCCGAGCCGAGCTGGCCGAGATCGAGGCGGCTCACGACCGGATCCACCTCACCGGGCGCGTGGCCCGGGCCCGGTGACTCGAGCACGCCGAGCGCCGCGAGCTCGTCGAGCACGCGCAGCGCGCCGAGCTCGTGCACGGCGAGCTGCGCGAAGCACTGGTTGTTCGACATCGCGAGGGCGTGCTCGAAGCTCGTGACCCTTCCGCGCCTCGGCGGATCGAGCAACGCGGCGCTCAGGGTGTACGGGCTGCCGCGGAACACGCAGGGGCGGGCGATCGCCTGCGGAGCGCTCTCGAGGAGCGCCGCCGCCGTCACGACCTTCATCAGCGAGGCCATCGGGTAGGGGCGCGTGGGCGGAAACACCTCGGGCGCCGTCGAGACGTAGCTGAGCACGCGCCCGTCGAGCGGGTCCATCAGGATCACGTGCCCGAGCTCGACCCGGCCCTGGCGCAGGATCGCCGCGACCGCACGCGTCAGCTCCGGGTCGATCGTGTACTCGACCTCGAGCGGGCGCTCGACGAGAGGTGCGCCGAGCCGCTCGCTGCGCAGCGTCTCGGTCGGGGCATCGGGCGCCGGCAGGCCGTCGCGCGCCGAGGGCGGGAGCAGCCGCAGCACCTGCTCCGGCGCCGGCGGCGGGGGCAAGGGCTCGACGACGGCGGGCGCCGGCGCGGGCGCGCGCGCCGCCTTCTCGCGGTTCCAGACCCCGGGACCCGAGGAGACCGGCGGCGGCTCGAGGCCGCCGTCGCCTCCGCGCACCAGGCCCAGCACCTGGCGCGTCGTCCACCAGCCGCCCGAGAAGCCGAGCGCCAGCAGCAGGGCGAGCGTCACGCGGCCGCGCCGGGTCATCGCGCGGCGGTGGCGGAGGCGAGCGGGCGGCGCCAGCGGAGCGTGCGGCTCGGCGCGGCCCAGGCGGGGGCTCAGGCCGGGCCCGACCGGCACGCGGCGCGCAGGCCGCACGCGCTCGAACGAGCTGGATCGCAAGCGGATTCCCCCCTCTCCACGCCCTTCTCGTCGGCGCCCGGGGCGCCGACCTGAGTGCGCGCGCGCGGAGGGGGGAACCTCGCGCGGCGCCTGCTCGCTCCGGCCGTTCGCTGCGCCGGCCCTGCTGGCCGTCGCCCGCTAGAGGGCGACCACCTCCTGCACCTCCGGCACCGCCTCGCGCAGGCGGCTCTCGATGCCCTGCTTGAGCGTGGCGGTCGAGCTCGGGCAGCCGCTGCACGAGCCTTGCATGTAGAGCTCGACCCTGCCGTCGCGGAAGCCGGCGAAGACCACGTCGCCGCCGTCCTGCGCGATGTAGGGACGGATCTCCTCGTCGAGGATCCGCTGGATGCGCTCCTCGACGCCGCCCTCGCAGCGAACCCGCGTCGCATTCCACGCCGGGCCGAGGGCGGGCTCGCCGCTCGCTGCAAACGCCTTCAGCGCGTCCACCAGCGGCTGCGCGAGCGCCGGCCACTCGACGTCCGGGCGCTTGGTCACGGTCACGAACGAGCTCGCGAGGAAGACGCCGACGACGCCGTCGATCGCAAACAGCCGCGCTGCCAGCGGAGAGGCGTCGCGGGTCGGGGCCGCGTCGAAGGACGCGCTACCGCCGCCCGCGACCAGCGTACGGGAGACGACCCACTTCACGCTGTGCGGGTTGGGCGTGCGCTCCGCACGCAGCGAGAACTCGAGCTCGAGCGCGGGGTTCACGGGCGAGGCGGGCTCCATGGAGGGGGCGGGACGAGCCGGAGGGTAGGGCTGCGCTTGCGGGCCGCCAAGGCGGCTCAGCCGGGCAAGGCGCTGAACGCCGCAACGGCCGTGAGGACGACGAAGAGCAGCGTCAGGCCGGCCAGCGTACAGACCAGCGCGGCCCGCATCGTCTCGATCCGCAGCGCCTGGCGCATGGCAGCTACGAGCGCCGCGAAGAACAGCGCCCAGGCCAGCAGGCGCACGACCGCCTGGAAGTGCGGCACCGGGATCGCCGCGAGCCCGTTCAGCACGAGCGGAGCCATCGCGAAGCCGACCAGCCGCAGCGAAGTCGCGAAGCGGAACGGATGCCCGAGCATCCGGGCTGCCGCCCACGAGGAGGCGGCGACCATCGGCCACAAGGCGAGCATCGCGAGGCCGCTCTTCGCGATGTCCCGCAGCGTCGCCTGGTCCGCGGCATCGATCAGGCTGCTGGCGAGGGTGGCGCCCAGGACCACGATCCCCGCCTGGCCGAGCGCGCCGGCGTCGCGCGCGATGTCCTCCCAGGCGGCCGGCTCGAGCCGCACCGCCCCGAGCACGCGCTCGAGGAACCGGCGCGACGGCGGCGCCTCGCTTCCGAAGAGCGCTTCCGCAGGACCCATGGCGTCTCCTCCGGTGCAGCGAGCCGGGGGACACCCGGCGAACCCGGTCGATTGGACCATCCGGGCGGGGCTGTCAACCCCCGCTGCGAGAAGCACCCGACCGGGACGGCTAGAGGCCGAAGAGCTGCGCCTCGACATCGTCGAGGGTGCAGACGAGATGGCCGTGGGCGCGCGCGAGGCGGTACTCCCGGGGCCCGTTGTAGCCCCAGGCAGCCAGGCCGCAGCGCACCCCGAGGGGCGCCACCACGTCGAGATGGTTCACCTTGTCGTCGAGGAAGGTGATCTCGGCGGGGTCGAGACCGCGCAGGTGCGCGAGATGGAGGAGGTGCGCGTCCTTCGTGATGCCGGCTTCCTTGTCCACGATCAGCTCGGGCGCGAAGAGGTCCGCGATCCCGTAGTGGCCGAGCAGGATCCCGACCGAGCGGCGGTCCTTCGCGCTGGCGATCGCGTAGGCGCAGCTCCCGGCGCGCCGGCGCAGGATCGCGAGCAGCCGGGGATAGGGCGCGAGCATCGCGAGCCAGGCCTCCCGGTCGCTCACCGAGAGCGCCGTTCGCACCTCGTAGAAGCGCCGGTGGAAGGCCCGGAGCCAGCCCGGCTCCTGCGCCTCGCGCCAGGCGTCGTAGGCGGCCTGGTCGCGAAGCTCGTCGTCGACGCCGGCCTCGATCGCGGCGAGCGCGGCGGCGTAGTCCTCGGCGCGGTTGCCGAGCGGCATCAGCGCGAGGAAGGCGCGCCAGAGCGGCCCCTCCTCCCGCTCGCGCAGCGCCGTCGCGGGCCGCAGGTCGGCGTAGGTGCGGCGCGCGACGACGAAGGCCTCGCGGGCGGAGTCCGAGACGACGCCGTCGAAGTCGAGGGCGAGAAGCTTCACGCGCGGAAGTCTAGCTGGGGCGACGGGCTCGGCGGCGGGCCAGGGCCGCGAGGGTGAGCGCGGCAGCGCCCGCGCAGGACGCGCCCGGCTCGGGCACCACGGCGAAGGCGCCGAGGTCCGGCGCTCCCGCGTCCACCCGCGCCGCCGTCGACTGGTGCTTCTCGTACTGGCGCGCGACGGCGTGCTCCGGAAGCGCCTCGGGGTGCAGGGCGGCGCCGGCGTCGGCGGGGCCCGCGCCCGGCAGGAGGCGGAAGTCCTGCGCGGCGAAGTCGCGGAAGCCGGGATCGCTGCCCGTCCGGTTGCCGCCGGCGTCGACGACGTCGGCGCCGCCGGAGTGGCTCTCGACCCAGCCGGGCTTCGTCCAGGTGTGGGAGAGGAGCAGCGTCCCGCTCCCGTCGAGCAGCGCGAGCCGCGAGCCCGCGGCCGTCACGTAGAGCAGGTTGTCACGCACGTCCGCGGTCTCGTCGTCGGTCGAGAGCCGCAGGAGCGTGGTGTTGCCGCTGCGCTGCGACACCACCGTGTTGTGGAAGAAGTGCAGCACGCCCTTGCGGTAGGACGCCTCGTCGCCGCTGTCGCCGCCGTAGTGGGCGATCTGGCTGTTGCCGGCGCCGTCGGGCTCGATCAGCACGTTGCCGTACACGAAGGTCCGCGCGTAGGAGGGATGAGCGGGGATCGCCGGGGTGTCCTCGCCGTCCACCAGGTCGAGCTGGCGGTTGCCGCCCTCGATCCAGTTGTAGCGGACCACGAGGCCCGCCGAGCGGTCCTTCAGGTTGTTGCCGCCCGCTCCCGCGCGCAGCGGGCCGAAGCGGTTGCCCTCGTAGACGATCCCGATCGCCGCGGTGTAGGTGTTGTGCTCGTAGGTGCTGCCGTCGTTGCCGTTGCCGAAGATGTGGCTGCCCTCGATCCGGATGTCGCGCGTGTCCCCGTCGTAGGCGCCGACGAAGAGGCCGTTGCCGGAGTCGGTGAGCACGCAGTCGCGGATCACGAGGTGCGCGGCGCGCTCGACGTAGATCGCCGCCGCGTTGGCCGCGTAGCTCTGGGCGCTGCCCGCGTCGTTCGTGAACCCGTAGGCGGGGTGCGCCGAGCGGAACTCGATCCCCTCGACCACGAGGTACTCGGGCAGCGTCTCGGGAGGGACGTTCGAGGTGCCGATCTTGAGCAGGCCGCGCTGCTCGTTCGTGAAGTCCAGGGGTGCCGGGGTCGTGGCGCCGTCGCCCGAGACCACCGGCCGCTCGCCGTTCGGGCCCGCGACCCCGCGCACGACGATCGGCGCCTCCGCGGTGCCGCTGCGGCCGATCACCCACTTCTCCCGGTACGGCTCGGCGCGCCAGTGGATGCGCACGAGGTCGCCGGGCTCGAGGAGGTCCCAGCGCACGTCGCCGATCGCGGCGAGCGGCTGGCCGGGGCCGACGTCGAAGGTGTCGCCCGAGGCCGCGGTGGCGAGGACCAGGGCCGTGAAGAGGGGCAGGGTTCGGGCAGCGGTCGTGTTCGGCATCCCGTACGGATCGGCCGCCGCGGGCGCCGCCGTGAGGCCAGCAGGCCGAGCGCAGCGAACACGCGGGCGCCCGGCACGGGAAGCTACCGTTCCCACGATGACCTGGAAGCCCGAGCTGGAGGAGCTCGCGCGGCGCGCCGAGCGGGCCCGCGAGATGGGTGGCGCCGAGCGGGTCGCGCGCGCCCGGGCGGCGGGCCGGCTCACGGTGCGCGAGCGCATCGCGCGGCTCCTCGACCCCGGGAGCTTCCACGAGACCGGGGTCCTCGCCGGCCGCGCCGAGTACGGCGAGGACGGGAAGCTCCGCTCGTTCACGCCCTCCAACTTCGTGTGCGGGCGCGGTCGCATCGAGGGGCGCCCGGTCGTGGTCGGCGGCGACGACTTCACGGTGCGCGGCGGCGCCGCCGACGGGGCGATCGGCAACAAGATGGGCTGGGCGGAGAAGGCGGCGCGCGACCTGCGCCTGCCGCTCGTGCGGCTCGTCGACGGGACGGGCGGCGGGGGCTCGGTCAAGACCAACGCGACCTTGCGCCGCTCCTATGTGCCCTACATCCCCGACTTCGACGTGTCGGTCGAGCTGCTCGCGACCGTTCCCGTCGCGGCGGCGGCGCTCGGGCCGGTGGCAGGACTCGGCGCGGCACGCGTGGCGGCGTCGCACTTCTCGGTCATGGTGCGGGGCACGAGCCAGGTGTTCGTGGCGGGTCCGCCGGTGGTGCGGCGAGCGCTCGGGCGCGAGGTGACGAAGGAGGAGCTCGGCGGCGCCGCGCTGCAGCGCGGCAGCGGCGCGGTCGACAACGAGGCCCTGAGCGAGGACGAGGCGCTCGCCCAGATCCGCCGCTTCCTCTCCTACCTGCCCTCCTCCGTCTACGAGCTGCCGCCCCGCACGGAGGCCAGCGACGATCCCGATCGGCGCGAGGAGGCCCTGCTCTCGATCGTGCCGCGCGAGCGGCGCCGCCCGCACGACGTGCGCCGGCTCGTCGAGCTGGTCGCCGACCGCGGCTCGCTCTTCGAGATGGGCCGCCACTTCGGGCGCCCGCTCGTGACGGCGCTCGCGCGGCTCGACGGGATCCCGGTCGGGGTCCTCGCCAACGACCCGCGCCAGAAGGGCGCCGCGATGGACGCCGACGCCGCGGCAAAGCTCACCCGCTTCGTGGACCTGTGCGACACCTTCCACCTGCCGGTCGTGAACTTCGTCGACAACCCGGGCTTCGAGATCGGGGTCGAGAGCGAGCGGCGCGGGACGATCCGCCACGGCGTGCGCGCGCTCTTCGCGGTCTACCAGGCGAGCGTGCCCTGGTGCTCGGTGCTGGTGCGACGCTGCTTCGGCGTGGCCGGCGCCGGGCACGGCGCCCACCACCGGCTGAACCTCCGCTACGCCTGGCCGAGCGCCGAGTGGGGCTCGCTGCCGATCGAGGGCGGGGTCGAGGCCGCGTACCGTCGCCAGCTCGAGGCCGCCCCGGACCCGGAGGCGCTGCGGGCCGAGCTCGAGGCCCGGCTCGCGTCGCTGCGCTCGCCGCTGCTCACGGCCGAGGCCTTCGGGATCGAGGAGATCATCGACCCGCGCGACACCCGGCCGCTCCTGGTCGAGTGGGCCCGCCAGGCCTGGCAGCTCCTGCCCGGCCGGCTCGGTTCCAGGGCCCGAACGACCCGCCCCTGAGGGAACCCGAAGATTTCCGCTCGTGGCGGAACCGGCCCGGTGTAGACTGCGCGGTCGAACCCGCGGTCGGGATCCCGCCCTGGCGCCCGACCGCCCCCGTGAGAGGTGTCGCCCATGGCTTCCCGTCCGTCCCGAGGCAGGTTCGCGCGCAGGCTCCTGTGGCTCCCCTGCGCCGCCCTCGGCGCGCTGGCATCGCTCGGCGCCGACTGCGGCAGCACCACCCACGAGCTGCCGGGCCACCTCGACTTCACGAGCCCGCAGGCCAACCCGATCACGTTGTCGGCCGACGGCAACACGCTCTACGTGGCCAACACCACGAGCAACACGGTGAGCGTGATCCCGACCGCGAGCCCGAACCTCCTCGCGACGGTGGAGGTGGGCGTCGAGCCGGTCGGCGTCGCGCTCAAACCCGACGGCAACCAGCTCTGGGTGACGAACCACGTGTCGGACTCGGTGAGCGTGGTGGACGTGAACCCGGCGAGCCCGTCCTATCTCACGGTGATCCAGACCATCCAGGACATCGACAGCAACGGCGTGTCGCAGTTCGACGAGCCGGTGGGCATCGCCTTCGCGAGCAACAGCAAGGCCTACGTCGCGCTCTCCTCGCGCAACGACATCGCGGTCGTCGACGCAACCACCTACAAGGTCACGAAGCGGATCCGGATCACCGCCCAGGAGCCGCGGGCGATCGCGGTGCGGGGCGGCAAGCTCTACGTCGCGGCCTTCGAGTCGTCGAACCAGACCGAGCTGTCGGTCTGCCCGGAGGTACCCCCCGGCCCCTCCGGCTCGCAGTGCACGCTCGACGCCAACGACATCGTGACCTTCGTCGTCACGAGCCCGAACATCCCGGGCGAGCCGGTCGAGATCGTGGCCGACCCCGACGTCCCGGATCGCGATCTCTTCGTCTTCGACACCAGCAACGAGTCCGAGTTCGACGTCGTGACGGGCGTCGGGACGCTGCTCTACGGCCTGGCCGTGGACGGCAACGGCAACGCGTTCGTGAGCGGGACCGAGGCGCGCAACGACGTGAACGGCCAGACCGGCACCAACCTGATCGACCTCGACAACCGGATGTTCTTCAACCAGGTGACGCGCGTCTCCTGCGGCGGCGGCAGCTGCGGTACGCCCGCGGTCTTCGACCTCGAGGCCGCCGCGCCGCCGCCCGCCTTCCCGGCCGACGGCACCCAGCTCGCGACGCCCTACGGGATCGCGATCAGCAACGACAACTCGACGGTGGTCGGAGTCGCGATGGGCAGCAGCCGGCTGTTCACGATGAACGCGAGCACCGGCGCCGTGATCGGCCGCTTCGACCTGAGCCACGGCGTGCCGGCGGCCTTCGGCCAGCAGATCCCGAAGGGCATCGCGCTCCGCTCGAGCCCCGGCGGGGCGCCCCAGACCGCCTACGTGCTCAACACGCTCGAGAACACCGTCTCGGTCGTGAACGTCTCCAACCCGGCCGTGCCGGTTGCGATGTCGAAGATCCCCGTCGGGGCGGATCCCACGCCCGCCGCGGTCCGTCGCGGGCGGATCGCCTTCGCCAACGCCTTCGCCTCCTCGAGCGGCACCTTCTCCTGCGAGAGCTGCCACCCCGACTCGCACACCGACCAGCTCCTGTGGCGGATCGGCGGCGCCTGCTTCTTCGGCGCCTGCACCGGCGACGCCGAGGTGCGTTCGACGATGCCGATCCGGGGGCTGCGCAACACCCTGCCGCTGCACTGGGACGGCACGCTCGGCGATCCCTTCGGCGGCTCGAACGGCGCCGTGGGGGGCGGCGGCAACGGCGGCAGCGACTGCGTGCTCGGCGACAGCGACGGCGACCACGACTGCTTCGTGGATCTCGCCAACGAGAGCCTCGCAGGCGTGATGTGCGACCAGACCGGCGGCTGCGACGTCGGACCGTCGGGGAGCCCCGGGGAGCTGAGCGTCCAGGAGCGCGACGACATGGCGCACTTCCTCGCCGCGGCGGTGTACCCGCCGCCGCGCTCGCGCCGGATCGACGACACGATGAGCGGTCAGGCCGTGGACGGCTTCGGGGACTTCTTCGTCGACGCCGCGGCCGGCTTCCCCGGCGACGCCGGTGACGTGCTCGGCGTCGTGACCTGCGCCGACATGGACTCGGGCTGCCACGCCCTGCCGCTCGGGGCCGACACCAACTCGTCCACCCTGGCCGGCTTCGACGCACCGACGATGCGCGGCATGACCGACCGCTTCGTCAACTTCTCGGTCGGCATCACGACCTCGGAGGAGTCGCTGGTCTTCGGATCCGAACCCCAGACCCTCAGCCTGCAGGGCGTCACCCTGAACTATCCCGGCCCGGCAAGCTCGCGCTTCACCTGGGATCCGGCCCGGGGCTACGAGGAGGAGACCAGCTTCCAGGCCGCCTTCGTGATCTTCCAGCCCGTCTACGGAAGCGGCGCCGAGCCGATGTTCCAGATGTTCGAGGAGGCGAGCGTCGGGTACTCGGGAGCGCTCGGGAAGCAGGTGCAGCTCAACCAGCAGACCACGGCCGCCGGGCCCACGCTCGCCGCGACGCTCGACGTGCTCGATGCGCTCGAGGCCGCCGACGAGCGCGGCTCGGCGAACCTACGCGGCGTCGGCCGCCGCAACGGCGCTGCGGTCACGCTCAGCTATCGCGCCGCCACCAACGACTACCGCAACGGCGACGACAGCCTGATCCGCACCCAGGGGCAGCTCGTCTCCGAGGCCCAGGCAGGCACGCTGAACCTGATGCTGACGGCGGCGCTCTCGGCCCACTTCGGCAGCGACGCCTATCGCCAGCCGCTGCTCTCGCTGACCACCACCGCCAACGGGACGAGCGGGACGAACCCGGCGATCCCGTTCCTGCCGGGTGCCGACCCGATGCAGCTCGTCGGCATCGACGTGCGGAGCGACGCCACGATCTTCATCGACGGCGCGCCGGTGGCGGGCACGATCAGCTGCGTGGGCGGGAGCTTCACGCCCTACTGCAGCAGCCAGCAGATCACGATCGACCTCGCCAACGCGAGCCTGTCGAACGGCCTGCACCTGCTCCAGGTGCAGAACCCGATGTCGCTGCTCAGCGTCGAGCTGCCGGTCTGCTCGGGGGCGATCTCGAACTGCCGCTGAGCCGGGAGGACCGCGCCGCTTCAGATCCCCGTTTCGAGGACGGCGGCGCCGCGGATGCGATCGTGCTTCAGGTCTGCCAGCGCCTGGTTCGCGGCCGCGAGCGGGTAGCTGTGCACGTGGGTGCGGATCGGGACCTCGGCGGCGAGGCGCAGCAGGGCGCGGCCGTCGGCGCGCGTGTTGGCGGTGACGGAGGTGAGCGTGCGCTCCTGGAAGAGGTGCCGCTGGTAGTCGAGCACGGGGACGTCGGAGAGATGGATCCCGGCGACCGCCAGGGTGCCACCGCGATCGAGCCGCTCGAGCGCCGCCGGCACGAGCCCGCCGGCCGGCGCGAACAGGATCGCGGCGTCGAGCGGCGCCGGGGGCGCGGCGAAGGAGTCGCCGACCCAGCTCGCCCCGAGCTGGCGGGCGAGCGCCGCCCGCGGGTCGTCGGGGCCGCCGCGGCTGAAGACGTACACCTCGCAGCCGGCATGGCGCGCCACCTGGATCGTGATGTGCGCCGACGCGCCGAAGCCGAAGAGCCCGAGGCGCGCGCCCGGTCCCGCCCGGGAGCGCCGGAATGCGCGGTAGCCGATGATGCCCGCGCACAGGAGCGGAGCTGCCTGCGCAGCCGGTAGCGTCTCGGGCAGCTCGTAGACGAAGGCCGCGGGGGCGACCACGAGCTCGGCGTAGCCCCCGTCCACGTCCCAGCCCGTGAAGCGAGGCTCGAGGCACAGGTTCTCGTCGCCGCGCGCGCAGAAGCGGCAGGCGCCGCACGCACGGTGGAGCCAGGCGACCCCGACGCGCGCCCCGACCCCGGGCGCCATGACGCCCGGCCCCAGACGCTCGACCCTCCCGACGGCCTGGTGGCCCGGGGTCACGCTCGCGCGCCGCGCCGGGAGATCGCCCTCGACGACGTGCAGGTCGGTGCGGCAGACGCCGCACACCTCGACCCGCACGAGCAGCTCGTCCGGGCCGGGCTCGGGCGGCTCGAGGTCGGCGAGCACGAGCGGCCCGGTCTCGATCGGAGCCGCGCGCCCGAGCCGCATCGCGCGCACGGCGGCGCTACACCGGGCGCAGCGGGCGGCGCACGGCGCTCGCCGGCTCGCGGAGGCCCAGGATCGCGCGCAGCCGCTCGAGCAGCGCGCCCACGTCGGGGTGCAGCTCCTCGCGGCGCATCGCGCGCGCGACCTGGGCCGGCCGCACGGGCCGGCCGAGGAGCTGCTGGAGGGCACCGTGGTGCGCGAAGAGTCCCTTCGCGTCGAGCTCCGCGAAGGCCTGCTCGTCGTCGGGCGCCGGCAGCGCGCGCTCGAACCAGCGCGCGACGCGCGGCTCCTCGGGCGTCACGCGGGCCACGCGGCAGATCGCCTCGGGCACCAGCAGGTAGCTCTCGATGTGGCGCCGGCTCCAGGTGAAGAACTCGAGGCCCGGCTCGCGGGCGCGCTCGGGCGGCGGGCGCTGCTCGATGTCGCGGTCGAGGACGCAGAGGGCGCGCGCCTGGCGGCGGCGGGCGCGCACCCCGCGGAAGTGCTCGGCGGCGCGCAGCGGCTGGCAGCCGCCCAGGATCACGGTGACCGCGGGCAGCGCCCGCGCGAGCGGCGGCGCGACCCCGAAGGCCCATGCCTCGAGCAGACCACGATCCCGGGGGCCTTCCACGTAGAGGACGAAGGACGATTCCGCGGGCGACGACGCAGCCACCGTTCGAGCCTCTGCCGCCGGAGGTCGCAGCGCTACGGAGGGGCAGGAGACGAGGCCAGCGTAGCACCTGGGGGCACGAGGACCGCCAAGGTCTCGACGTGCGGCGTCTGCGGAAAGAGATCGAAGCCGTGCAGCGAGGCGAGCCGCCAGCCGCGCTCGGCGAGGACGGCCACGTCGCGGGCGAGGGTTGCGGGGTCGCAGGAAAGGTGCACGAGCCGGCGGGCCGAAAGCCGGGCGAGGGCCTCGGCGGCGGCAGGTCCGACCCCGCCCCGCGGCGGATCGAGGACCACGACCTCGGGTGCGAGGGCGAGCGCCTCACCGGCCGCGAGCCACGGCTCGACCCGGGCCTCGACGACGCGCACGCGCCGCGGGCCGCCGCCGGCCGCGGCCGCGGCGTTGCGCGCGAGGTCGCGCGCCGCCGCCGGATCCGACTCCAGCGCGACGACGCGCTCGAAGCGGCGGGCGAGCCCGAGGGTGAAGAAGCCGGCCCCCGCGTAGAGCTCGAGCGCCGAAGCCCCCGCGCCCGCGGCGCCGAGCACCGCTCCCGCGAGCGCGTCGAGGAGGAGCGCGTTGGCCTGCGCGAAGACGCCCGGCGAGAGCTCGAGGCGCTCGCTTCCGGCGCGCAGCGCGAGGCGCTCGCCGGCCAGGGCTCCGGGGCGAGCGGCGAGCGGCGCCGCGCGCACGGCGCCGCCCTCGCCGAGCGCGAGCTCCCAGTCCCCGGCCGGCTTCGGCGGCGCCGCGGCCAGCGCGGCGAGCGCCGCGCCGAGCGGCGGCGCGAGCAGCGGACAGCCCGTGACGGCGCACAGCGCGTGCGAGCGCCGGCGCCGGAACCCGACCGCGCCGCGCTCGACGCGGACCCGCGCCCGCCCGCGGTATCCGTAGGGCGCCGGCGAGGGGGTGAAGCCGAGCGGCGGCAGCTCCGCGAGGCCGGCGATGCGCTCGAACGCGGCGCGCACGATCGCGTGCTTCGCCTCGACCTGCGCCGCGTAGGCGAGGTGCTGCCACGCGCAGCCGCCGCAGACCCCGAACACGGGGCAGCGCGGCTCGACGCGCCCGGGCCCGGGCGCGAGCAGCGCCTCGATCTCGCCGCGCGCGAAGCGGGGCCTTTCCTCGACGAGACGCACCCGCACGCGATCGCCGGGCGCGGCGAGCGGCACGAACACGACGCGCCCGTCCGGCGCGCGACCGACCCCGTCGCCGCCGGCCGCCAGCGACTCGATCACGAGCTCGACGGCGGGCGGCCCGGTCACACGCGCACGGTGAGGCGCCGGTACAGGTCCACGAGCCGCTCCGGGAGCTGGCGGACGTCGGAGAGCACCGCGTAGCCCCGGGGCCCGAACATGCGCGGCAGGTAGCTCGAGCCGTCCCGGTCGATGGTGAGGCAGAAGACGTCGATGCCGAGCGCGCGCGCCTCGACGACGGCCTGGCGCGTGTCCTCGACCCCATAGCGGCCCTCGTACTCGTCCTCGTCGTTCGGCTTGCCATCGGAGAGCAGCAGCAGGAGCCGGCGGCGCACGCCCTCGCCCGCCAGCGCGGCGCTGAGGTGGCGCAGCGGGGCGCCGAGCCTCGTGAAGCGGTCCGGCGCGAGGCCGGCGATGCGCAGCGCCGCGACGCCCGGCTCCTCGCCGAAGCCCTTGATCCGCAGCACGCGGACGCCGCGGGCCCCCGCGCCCGAGAAGGCGTGGATCGCGTGGCGGTCGCCGAGCACGCGAAGCGCCTCGCCGAGCACGAGCGTGGCCGCCTGCGCGACCTCGAGCACGCTGCGCCCACCGGCGAGGCGGCTTTCGGTGGAGCCGCTCGCGTCGACCAGGAAGGAGACCGCGACGTCGCGCCGGTTCGGATGCTGTGCCGTGTAGAGGCGATCGGATCCGGCCAGGCCGGCGCGGCGGTCGGCGTGATCGGCGACGACGGCGTCGAGGTCGAGATCGTCGCCGTCGAGCCGGCGGCGCTGGCGCTCGCGGCGCGGGCGCAGCGCGTCGAACAGGCGCCGGACCCGCACGAAGAGGGCCGCGTGCTCGCGCCGGGCCGCCTCGATCCAGGCCGGGTCGCCGTCGGGCGCTGCCGCTTCGCGCACGACGCAGTACGCGGGCCGGTAGGCGCGGGCCCGCCAGTCCCATTCGGGGTAGACGATGCCATCGGGCGGCCGCTCGGCCGCACCGGCCCCGGTGGCGGGCGTTGCTTCGTCGTCGGCCAGGATCTCGGCGACCGGGCCGGGCTCGCGCACCCGCGCCAGCTCGGGCAGGCGCGCGAGCTCCCCGGCGAGGGTCTCGAGCTCGGCCGCCTCGCGGTCCCGGTCGCGCGGGCGGCGCAGGCCGGCCGGATCCTGGACGGCCAGGTGACCGTCTTCGGAGGCGAGCAGGATCGGGGAGGCGCCGTCCTCGCGGTCCTCCTCGAGGCGGGGCTCGATGCGCCGTTCGAGGCGCTGGCTGGGGGGCCGGCCGAGACGATCTCCGTCGACCCCCGAGAGCGTTGCCGTGTCGCGCCTCGCCGGATCCGCAGCGAGCTCGGGACGCGCGCTGCCCCAGTGCGCCACCGGCGCCAGGCCGCGGTAGCGCGCGGCCCCGGGCTCGCGCGCCGCCCGCTCCTTTGCCCAGCCGGCGAGGGAGGCCGGGGCGACCGCTCCACCGAGCACGGAGACGTCACCCTGCAGGAGGCTCCGGGCGAAGGCCTCGACCCGGCACTCGGCCGGCCGGAGCTCGTTCCATGCGGGCCGCGCGGCGAGGGCCGAGCGGCGGAGCCGCGAGAGCTCGGGGGCGAGCCCGGGCAGCTCCGCGGCGAGCCAGCGCTCGCAGGCCGCTCCGTCGGCGATCCAGAAGAGATCGCGCGCGAGCGGCTCGCGCGGGCACCAGGACGGCGAGCCGCGGACGATCCGGCCGGCGAGTCCGAGGGCCGTCGCGCGCAGCAGCGCGCGCGCGTGCGCCTCACCGTGCTCGAG
Organism: Deltaproteobacteria bacterium; assembly: GCA_035063765.1. Classification (NCBI taxonomy): domain Bacteria; kingdom Pseudomonadati; phylum Myxococcota; class Myxococcia; species Deltaproteobacteria bacterium. Next base: position 190,267 of record JAPSFT010000008.1, on the reverse strand, counting down.
CGTGACCACGCGCGGCAGGTGGATGCGCACGCCGTCGGTGAAGGCGGGCGCAGCGGGCCGCCGGCGCCAGGGCGCCAATCCTCCGAGACGGCGCGCCAGCACTCCGGGCGGGGGCGGCGCGTCGGTCGCGACGAGCGGCGGCTCGATTCCGAAGCAGGCACCGACCAGCACCTGGAGCGACCGGCGCATCGCCGCGAGCGCGAGGCCGCGGGACGCCTCGGCCCCGCGCCCGCGCGCCCAGCGCGCTCGCATCGCGGCCGTTGCGCGCTCGGCGGCCTCGAGCAGGACGGCTTCGGCTTCGGCCACCGCGCCCTCCCCGGCTACTCGCGGCCGGCCCAGGTGGCTCGGATCAGCTCGGCGATGCCGGCCCGCAGGTCCGGATCCTCGGAGAGCGGAGCCGCCACGGCCACCTCGCAGGCGCGCCGCGGGTCGACGCCCCGTTCGACCAGGCGCGCCGCGTGCACCAGGAGGCGTGTGCTCGCGCCCTCGACGAGGCCCTGCTCGCGCAGCCGCCGCACGCGCCCGCCGAGCCGCACCAGCTCGCGGGCGGTGGCGGCGTCGACGCCCGACTCGTGTCGGACGATCTCGGCCTCGCGCTCGGGCGGCGGGAAGTCGAGCTCGAGCGCCACGAAGCGCTGGCGGGTGGAGGGCTTCAGGTCCTTGGCGAGGCTCTGGTAGCCGGGGTTGTAGGAGACCACGAGCTGGAAGGAGGGATGCGCCTCGACGACCTCGCCGGTCTTCTCGATCGGCAGGATGCGGCGATCGTCGCCGAGCGGGTGGATCGCCACGATCGTGTCCGGACGTGCCTCCACCACCTCGTCGAGGTAGCAGATCGCCCCCGTCCGGGCGGCCGCGGTGAGCGGGCCGTCCTGCCAGACGGTCTCGCCGCCCCGTACGAGCCAGCGGCCGGTCAGGTCGCTCGCGGAGAGGTCGTCGTGGCAGGCGACGGTGACGACCGGGCGTCCGAGCCGCCACGCCATGTGGCGGACGAAGCGCGTCTTGCCGCAGCCGGTCGGTCCCTTCAGGAGCACCGGGAGCCGGTGGGCATGGGCCGCCTCGAAGAGCGCGATCTCGTCGCCCGCCGGAAGGTAGTAGGGCTCCGCTCCGGCGTGTTCGACCCGGTGCAGGCTAGACGACACTGGACCGGGCCAGACTGGCCGGCCGCTCGGCCGCGACGGGGCGCGGCAGGCCCGCGGAGACGAAGTTCCACAGGAAGCAGCCGGCGCCGGCGGCGAAGATCACGCCGGTCCCGAGCCACATCAGGTAGTGCACCTGGATCAGCTGCTGGGTCTCGAGGTAGCCGAAGCCCAGGATCCGCTCGAGGTAGGTCTGCGAGATCCCGGCAGCCGCCAGCGCCATCGTCATCCCGAACATGCCGCCCACCATCAGCCAGAAGGCCCACAGCCCGAGCCGGGTCTGGGCCTCCTCCTCGCTGCGGCCGGTGAGGTACGGGAGGGCGTAGCTGAAGATCGCCAGGTTGATCATCGCGTAGGCGCCGAAGAAGGCCATGTGGCCGTGCATCGTGGTGACGTGGGTCCCGTGCGTCCATCGATTCACCTGCGGCCAGGTGTGCGACAGGCCCAGGATCCCGGCGCCGATCGCCGAGAAGATCGCCGAGCCGACCGTCCAGTGCAGCGCAATGGCGTTCGGGTGCTCGACGCCGCTGCGGCGGAAGGTGTTGTAGGCGTAGGCCGCCATCGCGAACAGGGCGAGGGGCTCGAGCGCGCCGAAGAAGCCGCCGACCCACAGCCAGTACCCCGGCACGCCGATCCAGTAGTAGTGGTGCCCGGTGCCCAGGATCCCGGAGATGAAGGTGAGCCCGACGATCACGTAGAGCCACTTCTCCATCACCTCGCGGTCGGCACCCGAGAGCCGGATCAGGAGATAGGCGAGGATGGCCGCCAGGATCAGCATCCAGACGCCCTCGACCCACAGGTGCACCACCCACCAGCGGTAGTAGCGGTCGAGCGTGTAGTGGTCGAAGTGGATCAGGGCCGGAACGAAGAGCAACGCCGTCGAGGCGAGCCCCCCGATCAGCACGGCCTCCGTCGTGGTCCAGCGGCCGGCCTTGCGGACCGTCATCAGGATGTTGAGCAGGAACATCCCCATCACGACCACCACGCCGAGCTTCAGCGGGAACGGCATCTCGAGGAGCTTGCGGCCCTCGGTGATGCCGAACAGGTAGCCGACCACCGTCACCACCCCGATCGCGAGCCAGAGGGCGAGCTGCGCGTAGGCGAGCCGCGGGCTCCAGATCTCGGTGCGCGACTCCTCGGGCACGATGTAGTAGGTGGCGCCCATGAAGCCGGTGAGGCACCAGACCAGGAGCAGGTTGGTGTGGATCTCCTTGCTGGTGGCGAAGTGCATCACGTGGAGGAGCGGATCGGGCCCCAGGTACTTGGCGAGGGTCAGCAGGCCGAAGGTCACCTGGAGGACGAACAGCACGACGGCGGCCAGGAAGTAGGCATAGGCGATGCGCTGGGTCGTGAAGCTCATCGTGCGGCCTCCTCCGGTCGGCGCAGGGTCAGCAGGAAGGCGACGAGGTCCTCGGTGGCCTGCGGGCTCAGGGTCGCGGAGTAGACGGAGGGCATGTAGGAGACCCCCTCCGGTGTCGCATGCTTGGCCCGGGGTGGCGCGATGAAGACGCTCGGCTCCGCGATCGACTCGCGCAGGTACGCCTCCGCGTCGCGCGCCTGGCCCCGGTACCCGGGGTCGTGGATGCGCTGCTCCGCGTGCACGGCCACGCTCGCGAGCGAGGGGCCGACGAGCTCGACGCCGGGCTCGAGGGAATGGCAGGCGGCACAGCCGGCCTCCGCGAAGGTTCTCTTCCCCGGGTCGCTGCCGGGCGCGGCGGCCACCGCGGCACCGGCGTCGGGCAGGCCCGCCGGCGTGCCGGTCACCCGGATCGGCCGCGGCGGCCAGCCCTGGGTGTCGATCCCGCCGACCCAGGCGAGGAAGGCGATCACGTCGCCGGTCTCCTGCTTCGAAAGGCCGAGGGTCGGCATCAGCCGGCCATGGCGCTCCTCCGAGTAGAACTTCGACGGGTCCTCGAGGAAGGCGGCGAGGTAGGCCGCCCCGCGCTGTTCGACGATCTCGGTCAGATCGGGGGCGAAGTAGGCGCCCTCGCCGAGCAGCGTGTGGCAGTTCTCGCAGTTGTACTTCATCCACACCCGCAGCCCGCGCCGCACCTCGTCGTCCAGCTCCTTCGCGTGCTCCCGGTGCACGACCGTCCAGTGCGAGTCGACCGTGAGCCCGATGAAGGCAAGCGTGAACAATACGGTTCCGTACACGAAAAAGCGACGGGTATCGGCCTTGGTCACGGCTCCTCCGGACCCCGCCCGGCACGCGGCGGGCGCCGTCCGGCGCGCACCGTCGCCACGACGGCGAGGACGAACGCGGCCACCCCCGAGCCGGCCGCCACCAGCATCGACGTCGTCGCCAGCCCCGGCCAGCCGCTGCGCCCGGCGAGCGGCGCGAAGAGCACCGTCGCGATCGCCAGCAGCACCAGGGCGACGATGGCCTGATCGTCGCGCACGCTCAGACCGCGATGCGCGAGGAGTTCACGACACCGATCCCGACCGCGTACGCCACGGCGCTCGCGAGCAGGGCCAGGACCACGATCGCCCCGAGGCGGAGCCATCGTTCACCCGGGGAGCGGACGAGCGGGGCCATGCAGCGTGTTCCTCCTTGGCTCGCCTGTGCGTAGCCGATGGACGCGGCGCGCCCAGCGCCGGTCTGGCCGGAACCGGGGCAACGCGAGGCGGATGGTGACACCGGGTCACCTCGTTCGAGTCTACGAGGCTGAAATAGCCATGAAGCGCCATTTCGCCTCATGACTGAGCAGCTATAACACAGTCGAAGTGCTGCGACCCGTTCTCCGGCACGGCGCTGGGCAGACCCAGACCCGCTTCCGTATGCTCCTCCGCCCGATGCGCGTCCGCCGTCCGCTTGCGACCGTCGCGGTCCTCGCTGCGCTCCTCGCAGCGGACGGGCCTGCACCGGCGCAGCATGGGATGCCGGCCGGGCCCCGGCCGCTCCACCTGCGACTCGCCGGGGCCGATGTCGTCGCGATCGCGACCGTCGCGGACGTCCGCGAGGACCGCGTGGCGCTGCGCGACGCTGCGGTCCTGCGCGGCTCAGCAGCGCGGACCTTCGAGCTCAAGCACGCGCCATCGCAGGAGATTCCCTACGCGGTCGGGCTCACCCTGGTTCTTCCGCTCCGCGGCGCGCGCTCTCCCTACGTGCTCGTCGACGATGCGCGCGAGCTCGTGGTCCTGCGCGACGGCGCCAGCGCTGCCGCCTGGCGCAGCGCGCTGCCCGCCCTGCTGGGCGCCGGCACCGACCACGACCACCTCGTCGCGGTGTACCTGGGCTGGCTCGACGGCCGGGAGGAGAGCTTGCGCGAGGCCGCGGCCGCCGCCCTCCTCGATCCCCGCTCCGCGCTGCTGCCGGTCTCGTCCGAACGTGCGGTCGAGCGCGTGCGAGCCGCTCTCGACCCGGCCGCACCGACTCCCGCCCGCCGGGTATCCGCGCTGCTCGCCGCCGGGCGTCCCGAGGGCGCGCGGCTCCTGCTCGCCGCGATCCGCGATCCCGACGCCGACCCGCAGGTGGCCGAGACGGCGCTGCGCAGCGCCGTCCAGCTCCGCCTCGAGGGCATCGACGAGGCGTTGCTCGCCGCCCTCGCACACGACGACGCGGAGGTGCGGCGCGTGGCGGTGACGCTCGTCGACTCCACGGGCTCGGCGCCCGGGCTCGCGCGCCTGCCCGCGTTGGCTGCACACGATCCGGATGCGGGCGTGCGCCGTGAGGCGCGCAGCGTGATCGCGGCTTCGCGCAAGTAGCCCGTCGCTCCTGCCCGCTGCGCTCGCGGCCGGCTCGCGGCGCGCGGACAGCCGTTACGGAGGCGGCCGGATGGACCTTCCTCGCCTTCGGCTCGCTGCGCGCTCGCTTCGCGGGGTCGAGGTGGCGGGGGCCTTCCCGGAGCTCTGACGGAGCGCTCGGGCCTGTGGCCGGACCGGAGTGGCGTGCCGTTCCTCCCGGACACCGTCGGTCGGGTGCCGCGAGGCTCGCATCCATCCCCTCCTTCGCCCATCCCGGCTTGCGAACGAGGCGCTGGGCGTGCGATCGGCTTCGCCGTCGGGAGGTGGGTGCTCGTGCGCCGGTTCGTCGCCGCTGCGGGTCTCGGGATGCGGGCTCGCAGCGCAGGCCTTGCGGCGCTCCCGGCGCGCGAACGATGCCGCGCCTCCGTCGGTCTCCGGGCTCGTCGAGTGGAAGCTCCCGACTCGGGAAGGGCTTCCCCCGCCTGTACCCGCTTCGCCGACGTCTCTCGTGGCACCCGGCGTCCGGCGACGCGACGACCAGCCGGCGAGAGCGGGACCTCGGATCTCCTGCGTCCGGCACCGGGTACGAGTCCACTCTACGCCGGAACGCCGGTCGAGACAAGCTGCTTCTCGCGCGCCCCGACGGGGCCGTTCACGCCGTAGTCCGGGGCCGCGCCAGCAGCGCCCCCGCGCCGGAATCCGCCAGAACGCGTGGTCGGGCGTGCGGAACGGCGCCGGGGCGTCGCGCGCGGGGAGCCAGGCGGTGAAGAAGCCGCGGCGCCTCCAATCGTTATACACACATCGCTGTCGAGCCCCCGCAGCCCCGGTGCCACGTGCAACCCCGTGGCCCGCACGCCGAGCACTTCGGGTACCGTCCCCGCCCGTGACGACGCCCGCCGCGAGTCCGGCCCCCGCCCTGCGCGCCTCGAGCCCGCCGCCCGCCGGGCGCCTCGCGCTCCCGGTGCTGCTCGCGTACTCGGCGGCGCAGTTCGGGCTGTCGGCCTCCAACACGCTGGTCGCCACGCAGCTCCCGTTCTTCTACGTGGACACCCTGGCCCTGCCGCCGGCCCTGTTCGGACTCGTGATGCTGATCACGAAGGCCGTCAACGCCGTCTCCGACCCGCTCATGGGGCACCTGACCGACAACACGCGCCATCGCTGGGGCCGGCGCCGTCCCTGGCTCGCGCTCGGCGCCCCACCGCTCGCGCTCGCCACCTGGCTGCTCTTCGCTCCGCCCGACCGCACCGGCGAGGCGCTCTTCGGCTGGCTGCTCGTCACCTTCGTGGCCTGCCTGACCTTCCGCAGCATGGTGGAGACGCCCTACCAGGCGATGGCGCCGGACCTGACCGAGGACTACGACGAGCGCACCCGCCTCGCTGCCTGGCGCACCACGATCGGCATGATCGGCGACATGCTGGGTGCGATCACGCCGATGCTGCTGCTCGCGCTCTGGCTGCCACGCGCGACCTTCGCCACCGCCGGCTCGGGCATCGCGCTCGTGATCCTGGTGGGTGTCGTGATCGCGCTGGTCGGGGTTCGCGACCGGCCCGCACACGCCGCCGGACCGCGGGTGCCGATCGGCGAGAACCTGCGGCGGATCGTGTCGTTCCCGCTCCGCAACCGGCCCGCCGGGATCCTGATCGTCTGCTACGCGGCCTCGGTCTTCGCCACCACCACACCGGTCTCGGTGTTCCGCTTCCTCGACCGCTACGTCTTCACGGCCACCGGTCTGGAGGGCACCGCGCTCGGTGGCGTGATCGCACGGATCGGACCCGCCGCCTTCCTCGACATCGCAACGATCGTGGCCTACTTCGCGGGGGTCTTCCTGTCGGCGCCGCTGTGGACGCGGGCGATGCGCTCCCGCGACAAGAAGCACGGCTACGTCTTCGCCTTCGTGTACCTCGGGGTCGTGACCTGCGGCGTCTTCCTGATCCCGCGCGAGCTCGGCATCCTGTTCCCGGCGCTGAACCTGCTGGTGGGCGCCGGCGCGCTGGGGCTGTGGATGCTGCCCGGGGCGATCGGGCCCGACGTCCTCGAGTGGGAAGAGCTCCACCACGGCCGCCGGCACGAGGGCGGCTTCTACGGGATCTGGATGCTGGTCCAGAAGATCGGCGCCGCCGTGGCGCTCTTCGCGATGGGACTCCTGCTCGACGCGATCGGCTTCGCGCCCGGCCGCGAGCAGGGCGCCGGCACGCTGCGCGGGATCCGCTTCCTGTACGGGGGCATGCCGCTGCTGGTCGCCCTCGCCGCCGCCCTGCTCTTCTCGCGCTACCCCCTGACCCGCGAGGTCTACGCCGACGTGCAGGAGCGGCTCGCCGCGCGCCGGCGCGGCGAACCGGAAGCGACGCTACGTTCCTGACCCCGGGTCATCCGAGGAGAAGCGCCCCATGGACTGGAACTTCGCGGACCTCTTCGAGCTCGTCGCCGACACCGTCCCCGACCGCCGGGCCCTCGCCCACGGCGTCGCCGGGCCGACCCGCACCTGGCGCGAGCTCGACCGCAACGCGAACGCGCTGGCCCGCCACCTCGCGCGCAGCCACCAGCCGAACGACAAGCTCGCGATCTACGCCTACAACCGGCCCGAGTTCATCGAGACCCTGCTCGCCGCGCTGAAGGCCCGGCTGGTCCCGGTCAACGTCAACTACCGCTACCGCGAGGAGGAGCTCGTCTACCTGCTCGACAACGCCGACGCCACCGCCGTCGTCTACGAGGCCGAGTTCGCCGACCGGATCGCGAAGGTGCGCGACCGGCTGCCGAAGGTCCGGGAATGGATCGAGATCCAGGACGGCGACGCGGCAGGCGCATCCGCGATCCCTTACCAGGAGATCGTCGGCGCGGGGACCGACGAGCGCCTCGACGTCCGGCGCGACCCGGCCGACCTGATCTTCATGTACACGGGCGGCACCACCGGCATGCCGAAGGGCGTGATGTGGGAGCACCGCGCGCTCTACCACTCGCTCGGCGGTGGCGGCAACGTCGTGCTCGGCGAGAAGGCGAGCGAGAGCCCGGCCGAGCACGCCGGGCGCGTCGCCCAGGAGGGGCGCGCGCAGCGGCTGCTCCCGGCCTGCCCGCTGATGCACGGCACGGGGCTCTTCACCGCGCTCAACGCCCTCGGCGGCGGCGGCACGATCGTGACCAGCGCGAGCAAGGCGCTGGACGCCGAGGAGCTCTGGTCGACGGTCGAGGCGCGTGGGGTCAACGCCTGCTCGATCGTCGGCGACGCCTTCGCGAAGCCCATGCTGAAGGCGCTGCAGGAGAATCCGGGCCGCTGGGACCTGTCGAAGTTCCTGCTCATGGTGTCGTCGGGCGTGATGTGGAGCCCGCCCGTCAAACAGGCGCTCCTCGAGCACATCCCGCACGCGCTGCTCTACGACTCGTTCGGCTCGAGCGAGGCGGTGGGCTTCGGCGTCGAGCTGACGACGAAGACGAGCACGGTTTCGCTCGGCAAGTTCCGGATCGGGCCGAACTGCAAGGTGTTCACTCCCGAGGGCAAGGAGGTGGAGCCGGGCAGCGGCGAGCCCGGCTTCATCGCCCGCTCCGGCCCGATCCCGCTCGGCTACTACAAGGACGAGAAGAAGAGCGCCGAGACCTTCAAGACCTACCAGGACCGCCGCTGGTCGATCCCCGGTGACTGGTGCACGGTCAACGCCGACGGCACGATCGTGCTCCACGGGCGCGGCTCGGTGTGCATCAACACCGCCGGCGAGAAGGTCTACCCCGAGGAGGTCGAGGAGGCGCTGAAGACCCATCCCGCCGTCGCCGACGCGATCGTGGTCGGAGTGCCCGACGAGAAGTGGGGCGAGGCGGTGACCGGCGTGGTCCGCCTCGAGGCGGGGCGGAGCACGAGCGAGCAGGAGCTGCGCACGCACGTGCGCGAGCGGCTCGCCGGCTACAAGACCCCGAAGCGGATCGTCTTCAGCGAGGCCACGCTGCGGGCGCCGAACGGCAAGGCGGACTACAAGGGCGCGAAGGCGCTGGCGCTCGGAAGCTAGGCTCCGAGGGCACCCGGCGAAGAGGGCGCCTGCTCACGACGGTCAGCGCCCGAGCGCGGCTGCGCGCAGCTGTGCCTGGCGCGCGTAGTCGATCGCCTCACCCAGCACACGCGCCGTCTCCTGGGGCGCGTGGAAGCCCATGGAGTTCTCGGCGTTCACGAAGTCGAGCCGCCATTGCGCCCGGCGCTGGAGCTCGAGCACCTCCCCGAGCCGGGTGTCGCCGGCGCCCGCAGCCCGGGCGGCGACGATCGCGTCCAGCATGTCGATCTGCGCGACCGCGGCGCGCTCCATCAGTGCGTCGGTGCGGTCCTGGATCGTGGCGACGCGCGCCAGGAGCTCGCTCTCCGCCACCGGATGGCAGGGCTGGCAGGCGCGCGCCACGTTGAGGAGCGGGCTGCGCACCCAGTGGTCGCTCACCTTGAGGGCGCCTTCGCGCTGGTAGGGCATGTGACAGTCGGCGCAGGCGACTCCGGCGCGGGCGTGGACGCCCTGGCTCCAGGTCTCGAACTCCGGGTGCTGTGCCTTCAGCAGCTCGGCGCCGGTCTCGGCGTGCTGCCAGTCGTAGAAGCGATGGCCGTCGTCGAAGCGGGTAGCGTCGTAGACCGCCTCGACCTGCTCGACGCGCAGGCCCTCGGCCCACGGGAAGAACAAGGTCAGCTTCGGGCCACAGTAGTACTCGACGTGACACTGGCCGCAGGCGAAGGAGCGCAGCTCCTGGCGGGACGCGTCGACGTTGGGGTCGTAGGGGCGCGCGCGGTCGCCGGCGCGCCAGCGCCCGACGCTCGGCAGGTGCGGCACCGGGGCGGAGCCGGCCGCCAGCGCGGCGATGCCCGCGAGGAAGCCAGGGCGCGTCACGCGCAGCGCCATCGTACGCGGATCGTGGCAGTCGACGCAGCTCACCGGGTGCGCGCCGGGCACGTGCTCGAACTCCTGCGTCGCGCCGCGCGCGACGGGGTCCATCGAGCCGGTCGCGACCACCTCGGCGTGGGCCTCCGCGTAGGGGAGCTTGCCCAGCGCCACGAAGCCCTCGTGCACGTTGCCCGCGCCGAGGCGCCGGTAGGTCGGGATCACCGACGCATGGCAGTGCAGACACGCGCCGGGCTGCAGGCGCTCGGTGATGCGTCGGGTCTGTTCCTGGTCGTAGAGCATGTAGGCGTGCCCGCGCCGCTCGCGGAAGTCGAGCGCGAAGGCGTAGCCCGCGAACATCCGCACCAGCCACGGGTCCTTCTCGAGTCGCGACCGGGCCGGCGCGCCCTCGCTGCCGCCGTAGCGTGTCCGGGTCGCATCGGCGGTGCGGCGGTAGGAGTCGTACTGGCGCGGCCAGTTCGTGCCCCACGGCGCCGGATCGGTCGTCTCCTCACCGACCCGCACGAGCTTCAGGTAGGGATCGCGCGCCTCCGCCTTGCGCCGGTCGATGTCGACCAGCAGCGCGGCGATGCCGGCGGCTGCAGCCGCGGCGGCGATCGCCACGCCGGCGGCGAGCCAGGGGGAAACAGAACGCGAAGCGGCCATGCCACCCTCCCCTTCGCTCGGTCCGTGTCCGGCGTTGCGGTGACAGTGCACACAGCGCACCTCGTCGGCGCCGGCGGCGTCCCGGCGCGCGGCGGTGATCTCGTGCACGAAGTCGCCGTGGCAGTGGAGACAGGAGGCCTGGAGCGCCGCGGCGTTGCGCGGCGTGATCCGGATCGGCTCGTGGAAGCCCTGGAGCGTGAAGGCCTTGCTGTGATGGAAGCCGTTCAGCCCCTTCGACAGCCACCGGCCGACGAAGGTATGGGGGACGTGGCAGTCGTTGCAGGTGGCGACCGCGTGATGGGGGCCCTTCTGCCAGCCCTCGAACGGCTCGTTCATGACGTGGCAGTTCGCGCAGGCGCGGGGGTCGTCGCTCAGGTACGCGAGCCCCTCGGCGTACCCGAAGGTGAAGGCTCCGAGCCCCCCCACGGCGCCCACGAGAGCCGCCACCGCCAGCCACGAGCGATCCCACCGCCGGATCACGCCCCAAACCTGCCACGCCGGCGCCGCAGACGCAGCGGATCGCGCGTGAGAGGGCGGGGCAAGTCTCCGTTGCGGCTGACGATTCAACCCGAGAGCCCGGATCGCCGCATCACCCGGACGGGCGGGGTGGCCACGCGTCCCCGTCCGTTCACGCCTGTCACGAGGCGTTCATCCCCGTGGGGCCGGCGATCCGTGCGAAAACCGGTCTCGGCTAGACTCGGCCGTCGTTCGGAGCGCGTCCCGCGCGCGCCCGAGGAGCCCCCTTGAACCGCCGGATCATCGTCTGCGATGGCGCCGAGCTCGCACGGCTGTGGAGCCGGATCGGAGCGGCGGACAGCGAGGAGCTCACCTGGGTCCCGCGGGAGGATGAGTCGCGCGCCCGGCCCCAGGGCTTTCGCGCCCTCCAGGGGGGGCTGGTTCCCGAGGCGATCGCGAAGCTGAACCCCAAGGAAGGGGACGTCTTCGGGATCGTCTCGGAGGAGCCGGGCTTCGTGCGCCAGGCCGTGGCGGTGCTGAACGACGCGGTGCCACAGGCCCCCGTCCTGGTGCTCTCGGACGAGCTCGAGCCCGGGCAGCTCCTGCCGCACCGCTGCCTGCGCCTGGGCCGGCTGCGCTCGCTGATCCGCGACGACTTCGACGAGGAGTTCGACCACCTCGCCAACCTGCGCCGCGTGACCGAGATCCGCGAGCTGCTCGAGCTGCGCGAGAAGATCGCGATCCTGCTCCAGCCCGACCCCGACCCCGACGGCATCGCCTGCGGCGTGGCGCTCCGTGCGCTGCTCGGGCGCAAGAGCACGAGCACGCCGCTGGTCTCCTTCGGCGCGGTGAAGCGGCCCGAGAACCGTGCCATGGTCGCCGCCCTCGGCATCGAGGTGCGCACCGTGACCCCTGCCGAGCTCGCGGAGTTCGACAGCCTGACGCTCGTCGACGTCCAGCCGACGGTCTTCGGCGAGGGCGCACCACCGCATGTGCTCTCGGTGGACGTCGTGATCGATCACCACCCGGAGCGCAGCGGCTACGAGGCGCGCATCCGCGACATCCGGCCGTCCTACGGCGCCACCTCGACGATCCTCACCGAGTACGTGCGTGCGGCGGGCGCGGAGGTCCGGCCCAAGCTCGCGACCGCGTTGCTCTACGGCATCAAGAGCGACACGCAGCTGCTCGGCCGCGAGACCAGCGGCCGCGACATCCAGAGCTTCGCGTTCCTGCACGCGCTGCACAGCCCCGCGCTGCTGCGCCGCATCGAGCGCCCGGCGCTGCCGGTCGGTGGCCTGCGCGCGCTCGGGCGCTCGCTCGCCCGCACCGCCGTCGAGGACGGCATCCACATGCTGGTGCTCGGCCGGGTGCGCGAGGACGTGATCCCGCAGGTCGCGGACCTGGGCCTCCAGGCGGAGGGCGCCGAGTGGTCGGTGGCCGCCGGCATCGTGGGTGGAGACCTGGTCTTCTCGGTACGCAACGTCGGCTACGTGCGCGCTGCCGGCGAGGTGGTGCGGGCCGTCGTCGAGGGCCTCGGCGTGGGGGGCGGCCATCGCACGATGGCCAAGGGCATCATCCCGCTCAAGGCCTTCCGCAAGACCTACCACAAGGCCGACCACGCCACGATCCGTAAGGCCCTCCACGAGGCCTTCGTCCGCGCGATCCACCGCGACGGCGAGTAGCCGCGGTCCCGCGTCGCTCAGCGTCCCTTCGTCAGATCCGACGACGACGTCATCTTCTCGAGCTGCTGGTCGGGCGGCGGCGTCGCGACCAGGTTCCACGATTCGCGGCGCCAGCTGCCGTCCTCGGCGAGGTTCGCGAAGGCCGCCCCCATCGAATCGAGCACCCGCAGCGGCCGCTTCGGGTCGTCGGGCCAGCGCGGGTAGTCGGGACGGTCCTCGCTCCAGCGGCTCGCGAAGACGCCGACGTCGATCGGCTCGTCCTTCGCGTCGTAGGCCATGTAGTAGAGCGGCACGAGCGTCTGGAGGTCGAAGTACCACAGCACGCGCGCCTCGCCGCGCTCGCCGGGCTTGCCCTTGATGCGTCCCTCCAGCACCAGCGCGCGGCGCAGATCCCAACGGTCGCTCGCGAACGAGAGACCCCACGGCCCGAACTCGCGGTTCTCCTCGGCTGGATACATCGGGCTCATGATGTTGATGGGGGCGAGCAGGTCCTGGACGCCATGCAGCTGCCAGTCCCAGAGCAGGGGGCGGATCTCCTGGCCCTCGAAGCCGCTGCGCCGGGTCTGGAGAGTGCCGCCCTCGGCGCCGACGCCGCCGGCCGATACCACGCCGCCGCCCGCGCCGGCCGCACCGCCGCCGACCGTGAGCTGCTGCGCAGGCGCGACGCCCACGCTGAACGAGGGCATGTAGAGGCCTTCGACGTGAACAGCCGGGATCCGCCGCACCCGCCGCCAGGTCGGGAGATAGGCGATCAGGTCGTCGGTGCGCGCGGCCTTCGCGAGCGCGTCTTCGTTGCGGTACTGCCGCCAGGCGAACTCGCGCGCGTTGGTCGGCTCGAAGAAGCGGCCACCAGCGACCCACCAGTTGTCCTTCGCGAACGCGGTGGCGAACCCCTGGTCGGGCAGGTCCGCGCGATGCGTGAGCTGCATCCGGAAGATCTCGCCCTCGAAGGGCTCGGCGCGACCGACGCGACCGAGCAGGTCGACGACCCGGAAGCGCCCGCGGAAGCCCGCGCCCTGGTAGCGGGTCGCCGCGTTCCAGGCCCACTTCGTGCCGGCCTGGGGGTCGGCGGGATCGATCGTGTCGGGCGGAAAGGCGAAGCCGGCGCTCCAGCCCGCGAGGCCGCCGTCTCGTGCCAGGGTCGGCGCGGAAGCGGATCCCCGGCTCGCGTCCTGGAAGAAGGCCGGTGGCGAGTAGTCCCGGTAGCAAGGCCCGATCTCGAGGCGCATGCCCTCGTAGAAGAAGCGCTCGCGGTAGTCCCAGAGCGGCTTCGGGAGGAAGCGGCGGAGCGCCTCGACCTGCGCGAGGGCGAGCGCGTCGCCGGGTGCCCACGGAAACGACGCCACGGCATCGTCTCCGGCGGCGAGGCGCAGCCCGCCGCCGGGCGTGCAGGCGCCTTCGGGGGGGAGGAACCAGGGGCCGCCAGCGGCCGGCGGAAGCGGCGCGCCCTCCTCCGCCGGCTGCGCCGACATCGCAGGCCAGACGACGAGGTAGAGCAGCGACAGGACGAATCGCAGGGAACGGAGCGTACCGCGCACGAGCCGCCTCCTTCCCGGTCGGATCGATGCCATTCTATCTCTCCGCGGGCACCCCGTGTGGCTGCTCGTACCGGAGGCCATGGATGCTCGAGATCGAGGTGCGGCGCCTGCGGCCCGAGGAGCGCCGGGCGGCGGCCGGCGTCGCCGCGCGCGGCATGCGCGACAACCCGATCCACGTGGCGGCCTTCGGCGCGGACCCCGACCGGCGTGTCGCCGCGCTCGAGCGGCTGTTCCGGGCGCTCTTCGCCGTGGTGCCGGAGCCCCCGCGTGTGGCCGTGCGCGCCGGCTTCGTGGTCGGGGTGTGCGGCGCCGTGCCGCCGGGTGCGTGCCGCATGCCGGCATCCGCGCTCGCCCGGGCCGCTCTCGCACTCCTGCGCAGTGGTCCTCGCCCCTTCGCGCGGAGCCTGCGCTGGCTCGAGGCGTGGGCCGCGCGCGACCCGCAGGCTCCGCACTGGCACGTGGGGCCCGTCTCCGTCGAGGGCGGGCTCCAGGGCCTCGGCATCGGGAGCCGGCTGCTCGCGGATCTCGCCGAAGCGCTCGACGCGGGCGGCGCGCACGCCTGGCTCGAGACCGACAAGCCCGAGAACGTGGTCTTCTACAGACGCGCCGGCTTCGAGGTCGCGAAGGAAGCCCGCGTCCTCGACGTCCCCTGCTGGTTCATGGCACGACCGCCCGCCGGACCCCTCCGGCACCCGTGAAGCCGGAGCCCGCCCGCCCCGCGTCTGCCCCGGGCGGCCTGTGTTACCGTTCGCGCGGCCCCGCGGAGGCACGTCCATGGCCGACTCCCTCGTCATCCCGAGCGTCTCGGCGCTGAAGAGCTTCGTCGGCCAGCGCGTCGGGCCCTCGGACTGGATGACGGTCGGGCAGGAGCAGATCGACGCCTTCGCCCGCGCCACCGGCGACCACCAGTGGATCCACGTCGACGTCGAGCGCGCGCGCCGCGAGTCGCCCTTCGGCGGCCCGATCGCGCACGGCTATCTCACGATCGCGCTGGCCCCCGTCCTGCTGCCCCGGCTCGTCGAGGTGAAGGGCGCGCGGCTGGCGATGAACTACGGGCTCGAGAGGATGCGCCTCCCCGCCCCGGTGCCCGCGGGCGCCCGCGTCCGCCTCAGCGCCGAGCTCAAGAACGTGCGCGAGCTGCCGAGCGGCGCCGCGCACACCACGATCCACCTCGTCTTCGAGGTCGAGGGCGGTGACAAGCCCGTGTGTACCGCCGACGCGATCTACCTCTACTTTCCCTGACCTCCCAGCTCCAGCCGCGGGCACCCGGCCTCCTTCGCCAGCCCCGCCCTCGGCCTCCGCGAAACACCCCTGTAGCACCCGCAGGAACTCCCGCAGCGGATCGGCCGCGAAGCGGCTGAGCTGCGACGCGCATGGCGCGTCGTCAGCTCCAGCCGCGGGGCACCCGGCCTCATCCGCCAGCCCCACCCTCGGCCTCCGCGAAACACCCCTGTAGCACCCGCAGGAACTCCCGCAGCGGATCGGCCGCGAAGCGGCTGAGCTGCGACGCGCCTGGCGCGTCGTCAGCTCCAGCCGCGGGGCACCCGGCCTCATCCGCCAGCCCCGCCCTCGGCCTCCGCGAAGAACCCCTGTAGCACCCGCAGGAACTCCCGCATCTGATCATGGTGAACCCAGTGGCCTGCGTCGGCGATCGTCGTCGCGTGCGCGTTGCGGAAGGGCTCGATGCGCCCGTCCACGACCGGATCGCTCGCCCAGGAGTCGGCACCCCGCACGAGCAGGGTCGGACACTCGATGCGCCCCCAGAGCGCGCGCATGTCATCGACGTCGAAGCGGTACGGCGCGAAGGCGCGCACGTAGTTGTCGAACTTCCAGGAGTAGGTGCCGTCCTCGTTGCGGTTGACGCCATGCACGGTGAGATGAAGCGCCTGTTCCTCGGAGAGGAAGGAGTTCTCCTCGCGCATGCGGGCAGCGGCGGCTTCCAGGCTCTCGTAGCGGCGCGGCAGGCGTGCCGCGAGCCCGCGCATCTGCTGCACCCAGTCCTGCATGCGCTCCCAGGGCTGGCGCTCCCGGAGCCGCGCGAGGAGCTTCGGCGGCGGGCCCAGCCCCTCGATCGCGACCAGCTTCGCCACCCGCTCCGGGAACACGCCCGTGTACATCAGGCTCACGGCGCCCCCGAGCGAGTGGCCGACCAGGTGCACGCGCTCCACGCGCAGCGCGTCGATCAGGTTGGCGAGGTCGAGCACGAAGTCCGCGACCGCGTACATGCCGCCGATCGCCCAGCCGCTGTCGCCGTGGCCGCGCAGGTCCGGCGCCACCACGTGCCAGTCGCGGCGCAGCTCGCGCGCCACCCAGTCCCAGTTGCGGGCGTGGTCGCGCCCGCCGTGCACCAGCACGAGCGGCGGGGCGCCCTCGTTGCCCCAGTCCACGTAGTGGAGCCGCAGGCGTTGCGAGACGAAGAAGTGGGAGGTAGGACCGACGATCTCCGACATGCGCCGATGTTGCGGGGCTCCGTGCGCAGCGGCAATGGCCCTCGGTTATCCTGCCGCCGTGCGCATCGCCCTCGCCCAGGTGAACCCCACGGTCGGCGACCTCGCGGGCAACCGCCGGCTCGTCGAGGAGGCCGCCGCCAAGGCGGCGGCGGCCGGTGCGGAGCTGGTGCTGCTCCCCGAGCTGGTGCTGAGCGGCTATCCGCCCATGGACCTCCTCGAGCGCGAGGGCTTCGTCGAGGACCAGCTCCGCGAGCTCGCGGCGCTCGAGCCCGCCTCGCGGCGCATCGCGATCGCGCTCGGCGCCGTGCTGCCGGTGGAGCCGCACGGCGGCAAGGGGCTCGGCAACTGCGCCGTGCTGCTGGCCGGCGGCCGGCGCGCCGCCGTGCAGGCCAAGACCCTGCTGCCGACCTACGACGTGTTCGACGAGAGCCGCTACTTCGCTCCCGCCACGAGCCGCCTGCCGGCGACGCTCGCGGGGATCGCCCTCGGCCTCACGGTGTGCGAGGACGGCTGGGTGGACCGCGTGGCCTACGGCCTCGACCCCACCGGCGAGCTCGCGGCGCGCGGCGTGCGCCTGGTCCTGAACCTGTCGGCCTCGCCCTGGCACCAGGGAAAGCCCGCCGAGCGGCGCTCGCTCTTCGCGGGCCTGGCCCGCCGGCATCGCGTTCCGATCGCCTTCTGCAACCAGGTCGGGGGCAACGACGAGCTCATCTTCGACGGCGGCTCCTTCCTGGTCGACGCCGAGGGCCGGATCCGGGCCTCGCTGCCGCTCTTCGAGCCCGCGCTCGAGGTGCTCGACCTGGACGCACCACCGGCTCCGATCGCGCCCGACGCGGTCGCCGAGCCGATCGGCGCGGCGCAGCTCGAGGCGGGCCTGGTGCTCGCGATCCGCGACTACTTCCGCAAGCAGAGCCTGCCGCCGGGCGCGGTCGTCGGCCTCTCGGGCGGGATCGACTCGGCGCTGACCGCGCACCTCGCCGTCGAGGCGCTCGGCGCCGATCGCGTGCTCGGCGTGCTGATGCCGGGCCCGTTCTCGTCGCCCCACAGCATCGAGGATGCGCGTGCGCTCGGGCGCGCGCTCGGCATCGAGACCCGGCTCGTCGACATCCGGCCCGTCTACGAGGAGTACCGGCGCGTCTTCGGCGGGCTCTTCGGCGTGCGCGAGGACTACGGCCTCACCCAGCAGAACATCCAGTCGCGGATCCGGGGCGCGATCCTGATGGCGATCTCGAACGAGGAGCGCCGCCTGGTGCTCGCCACCGGCAACAAGAGCGAGCTCTCGATCGGCTACTGCACGCTCTACGGCGACACCGTGGGCGGCCTCGCCGTCCTCGGCGACGTCTACAAGCGCGACGTCTACGCGCTGGCCCGCCACGCCAACCGCCACGGCGAGCGGATCCCGCAGAGCAGCATCGACAAGCCGCCCTCGGCCGAGCTGGCGCCCGGCCAGCGCGACGAGGACGACCTGCCGCCCTACCCGGTCCTCGACGCGGTGCTCGAGCAGGCCATCGAGGGCGGCCGCGGAGCCGACGAGATCGAGCCGCCGCCGGGCGTCGGCCGCGAGGAGGTGCGCCGCATCGTGCGCCAGCTCGACCGCAACGAGTACAAGCGCCGCCAGGCGCCGCTCGTGCTGCGCACGTCCCGCAAGGCCTTCGGCAGCGGGCGGCGCCTGCCGATCGTCCACCGCTACGAGGGCTGAGCATGGAGAGCCGCTGGTGCGAGAGCGAGGCCCGCGCCGCCGTCGAGCGCTGGGGAGAGCGCCACGGCGAGGAGCTGGCGCTGCGCGTCTACTCGAGCCGGCTGCTCGGGGCGGACCCGGCGCTGGTGCTGCACGGCGGCGGCAACACCTCGTCGAAGGGCACGCACCAGACCGTCCTCGGCGAGAAGGTCCCGGCGCTGTTCGTGAAGGCCTCGGGCTACGACCTGGCCGCGATCGTGCCGGAGGGGCTGCCCGCCACCGATCTCGCCTGGCTGCGCCGGCTGCGCGCGGTCGAGACGCTCGACGACGAGGCGATGGTGAACGAGCTGCGCGCCGCGCTCTTCGACGCCGCCGCGGCGACGCCGTCGATCGAGACCCTGATGCATGCCTGGCTGCCCGCACGCGTGGTCGACCACACCCACGCGGACGCGATCCTCGCGCTCTCGAACCGTGCGGACGGCGAGGCGTGCCTGCGCGACGCACTCGGAGCGGACGCGATCCTGCTCCCCTACGTGAAGCCGGGCTTCGACCTGGCCCGGGCCGCCGCCGACGCGGCCGAGGCGAATCCCGGCGCCACCGCGATGGTGCTCGTGCAGCACGGGGTCTTCACCTGGGGCGAGACCGCGCGCGAGTCCTACGAGCGCATGATCGCCGTCGTCGATGCGGCCGAGCGCTGGACCGAGCGGCGCCAGACGCGGCCCCTGCGGGTGCGGGGAGCGCCCACGGAGCTCGCGACCGCCCGCGCGCGCATGGCGCGCCTCGCGCCGCTCCTGCGCGGCGCGCTCGCGACCGCGAGCGGGGACCCGGACCGTCCGTGGCGCCGCACCGTCCTGCGCCCACTCCTCGAGCGCGAGGTGCTCGACTTCGTCGACGCCGAGGGCGCCCGGCCGCTCGCGCTGACGCCGCCCCTCACCCCCGACCACCTGATCCGGACGAAGGCGCTGCCCCTCTGGCTCGAGCTGCCGGACGGCGGCGGTCGCGACGACGAGGCGCTGCCCGGGCTGCGGGGCGCGCTGGCCGCCTACGCGCGCGACTACGAGGCGTACCTCGAGCGCCACCGCGCGCTCCTGCCGCCCGGCATCCGGCCCGCCGATCCGATGCCCCGCATCGTGCTGGCGCCGGGGATCGGGGCCGTCTGCGCGGGGCCCGACGCGAAGGCCGCCGGCGTGGTGCGCGACATCGCGCGCCAGACGCTCGCGGTGAAGCGCCGGATCGCCGGGGCCGGCGGCAGCTACGCCGGGCTTTGCGAGCGCGATCTCTTCGAGATGGAGTACTACGCGCTCGAGCAGGCGAAGCTCGGCCGGGCCGTGCGGCCGCGGCTCGGCTCCGAGGTGGCGCTCGTCACGGGCGCGGCGGGCGCGATCGGCGCCGGGATCGTGCGCGGCCTGCTGCGCGAAGGCTGCCACGTCGTGGCCACCGACCTCCCCGGCGCGCGACTCGACGCGCTCGCGGCAGAGCTCGCGAAGGACGCCGGACCGCGCCTCGCCGCGGTTCCGCTCGACGTGACCGATCCTGATTCGGTGTCGGCCGCGTTCGCGGAGGCGGCGCTCGCCTTCGGCGGCGTCGATCTCGTGGTCGCCAACGCCGGCGCTGCCCACGTCGCGCCCCTCGCCGAGCTCTCGCTCGACGCCTTCCGGCGGCTCGAGCAGGTGAACCTCGAAGGCACGCTGCTCCTGCTGCGCGAGGCGGCGCGCCACTTCGCCGCCCAGGCGACCGGCGGCGACGTCGTCCTCGTCTCCACGAAGAACGTCTTCGCGCCCGGCGCGGGCTTCGGCGCCTACAGCGCCACCAAGGCCGCCGCCCACCAGCTCGCCCGGATCGCGAGCCTCGAGCTCGCGCCGCAGGACGTGCGCGTGAACCTGGTGGCGCCCGACGCCGTGTTCGGCGACGCGGCGCGCCCCTCGGGCCTGTGGCAG
This sequence comes from Deltaproteobacteria bacterium, assembly GCA_035063765.1. Classification (NCBI taxonomy): domain Bacteria; kingdom Pseudomonadati; phylum Myxococcota; class Myxococcia; species Deltaproteobacteria bacterium. The sequence continues at coordinate 170,202 of JAPSFT010000008.1, read as the reverse complement.
GAGGTCGGGCCCGCGCGCATGCGCGCGCGCGGGCTCGACGCGGCCGGACTCGAGGCCTACTACCGCGACCGCAACCTGCTGAAGGCGCGCATCACGCCCGAGCACGTCGCCAACGCGGTCGTCTTCTTCGCGACGCGCCAGACGCCGACCACCGGAGCGACGCTCCCCGTGGACGGCGGCCTCCCGGACGCCACGCCGCGCTGATCGGCTCGGACTAGGCCGTGGCGGGGGCGGGCGCGTCCGTCACCGCGCGCACGTTCTCGGCGCGTGCGCCGCGCGGGCCCTCCTGCACCACGTACTCGACCGCGTCGCCCTCGTTGAGCGCGTCGTAGTCGCCGGCGTTCAGGCCGGAGCGGTGGAAGAAGACCTCCTTGCCGTCGTCTCCCCGGATGAAGCCGAAGCCGCGGTCGCGGACCATCTTCTTGATGCGGCCGCGGGTCTTCGGACCCGTCGGCACGGCGGCCGCGGGGCGGCGGGCACGCGGGCGGCCGCGGCCGGCGCTGTAGCGGTCGCTCGCGATGAACTCCTGGCGGAACAGATCGACCGGCACGAGCAGGTCCTGGAACTCGGAGTTGTCGGGCGAGAGCAGGACCTCCTCCTCGCCGAGGTCCGCAACCGTGTAGCGGAGGCCGGTGTTCTTGTGGGTCACGCGGCTGCCGGTCTCGATCGTGTCGAGCTGGAGCATCGGGCACCTCCCCCCGCAGGGGTCGGCCGGAGAGGGGCGCCAGGGCGGTGGGAGACCGGCTGGAGCGCGTCGGGCCGCAGAGTCGGGGAACTGCGCGCCGGGGGGAACCGGTCGCGGAGAGCTGCGCAGGATAGGGCAGCCCGGAAACGTGTCAAACCTTCATGGTGACGCGGGTTTGGGCTTCTCCGAGGAGCTGGCTACGCTGGTCCGTTCCGAGCCGTCCCCGGAGGTCCGCGTGCGTCATCGAGCGGTGTTCTTCGACCTCGGCGGGACCCTCTTCAGCTACGGCTCGATCAACGCCCACTTCGACCGGGTGCTCGAGGAGATGGCGCGCGGCCGCGGCGTCGCCGCGCCGCTCGACGAGCTGCGGCGCGCCTACCGGATCGCGATGGCGACCACGATGGCGAGCTGGGCGAGCCGCCCGTACTACCTGCACCGGGATCTCTTCGGCGAGGCCCACGCCCGGTTCCTGCGCAGCCTCGGCGTCGCCGCGGAGCCCGCGGACGAGGACGTCCGCTTCTCGCAGGGCCGGGTCCTCGGCGAGCCCGAGGTGGCGCCCCGGCCCGACGCCGCCGAGACGCTCTCGGGGCTGCGCGCGCGCGGCCTCCACGTCTCGATCGTGAGCAACATCGACGACGACCAGCTCGCGGCGATCTGGAGCCGGCTCGGGCTCGAGGCGCACGTCGACGCGATCACGACCAGCGAGGAGGCGCGCTCCTGCAAGCCCGACGCGCGCATCTTCCGGCTCGCGCTCGAGAAGGCGGGCGACCCGGCGCCGGAGTCGGTGCTCTTCGTCGGCGACTCCCCCTGGCACGACGTCGCGGGCGCGAACGCGCTCGGCATGACCAGCGTCCTGATCGGGAGCCCGCCGCCCGAGGGCGCCCCCGCCCCGCACCACGTGATCGGGAGCCTGCGCGAGCTGCTCGCGATCGCGAGCGGCTGAGGGAAGGGAGCGGCCGGCGGCACCCGCGCGGCAGCGGCCCGGAGGCGACCGCGGCCGACCACGCCTTCAGTAGTAGGGGCAGCGCGCCCGGTGACGGGGATGCGCCTTGATCTCGGGACGTTGCCCGCGCTGCCAGAGCGCCATGTCGATCTCGTGCGCCGTCGCGCGGCCGCCGCCCGCACGGATCGCCGCGACGAGGCCCTCGACGGCGTGGACGCCGGCGGCGCGGATCTCGACCTCCTCGGGTGAGCCGGCCTCGAGCCGCTCCTCGGCGTCGATGCGCGCCGCGAGGGCGGGCGCGTAGACGAGCACGCCCTCGCGGCGAAGCACGTGCGGGACCAGGTTGTCGGCGAAGCAGGTGAGCTCGTCGAGGTCGTGAAAGCGGCCCGGGCCCTCGGCCGCAAACGCGATCGCGAGGTCGGCGACGGTGATCTGGGCGCGCTTGTAGAAGGGCACCGGGAAGCCGTCGTAGCGGGAGACGTCGCGGTAGAGCGGCATCTCCGCGAGCGCCTCCACGAGCCGGGCGCCGCAGCCAGCCGCCGTCTCGACGAGTGCTTCGAAGCGGCCACCATGCCGGGCGGTGAGCAGCGTGCCGAGGTCGTTCAGCGCGCGCGCGAAGAGCACCATCAGCTCCGCCACCTCGGGATCCTCGAGCGACTGGCCCGTGACGGCCGCAAGATCGCCCGGGGTGAGCTTCCCGAGCTCGGCGGCGCTCCAGGGGCCCGCTTCGTCGAAGCGGTCCTTGAGCCCCATCGCGACGGTGTAGTAGCCGGAGAGGCCCGGGCGTTTGCGCAGCTTCGGGAACCAGCCGCTCCCGAAATTCACGGCGTCGAGCGTGAGCACGTAGGCAAGCCGTGAGGCAGGGGTCCCGACGTGATGGGCGACGGGGTCCCAGGCCGGCGGTGGCTGCGGGGTCGCGAGCAGGCGGCCGGCGAGCGCCGCCAGCGCGGCCTCGTCGATGCGCGCGCTCCGGGCACGCTCCATCACGCGGGCCGCAGCGGCCCGTACCTCCGCGAAGACGCTCATGGGCCGGGACGGTGGAGCGGGCTCACGGCGGGAGCCCGCGCAGGGCCAGGGCGCCGGGCAGCAGCTCGAAACGCGCCGGCAGGCGCCCGAGCGGCTCGCCGTCCACCTCGATGCATACTTCGGTGTCGGAGCGGAGAGGCTCGATCTCGACGTGGACGCCCCGATGGCTCGCAACATCGGGAAGCGACAGGTGGCGGCCGTCGTAGAGGAGCGGCAGGTGGCGCAGGAGTCGGGCCCGCGAGGTCCCGCGGATCGAGATCACGTCGAAGAGGCCGTCGTCGGGTCGCGCCGCGGGGGCCACGCGCATGCCGCCGCCGAAGTGCGAGCCGTTGGCGACGGCGGCGAGATCGAGCGGTCCCTCGTGCACGACCGTGCCGTCGACGCGGATCCGGACCGGCGCCGCCTGCCAGCGCGCGATCGCACGCAGCGTGCCGATCAGGAACGAGAGCCGGCCGCCGAGCGCCTTGGGAGCGCGGTTCACCAGCTCGGTCACGAGGCCCGAGACGCCGGCGCTCGCGATGTTCACGAAGTGGGTGGTGGCGGGCTGGCCACGCCGGTCGTGGAAGGCGATGCGGCCGGCGTCGATCCGGTGGACCTTGCCGGCGGCGATGCGCGCGATGGCGGCGTCGAGGTCGCCGGACAGGCCGAGGCCCCGCACGAAGTCGCCGCCCGTGCCGAGCGGGAGCGGCGCGATCTCGGCGTAGCGGCCGAGCCCCGCGCCGAGCAGGCCCGCCGCGGTCTCCGAGAGCGTGCCGTCGCCGCCAGCCACGACCACGAGCTCGACACCGGCCCGCACGCCCTCGCGCGCGATCCTCTCCGCATCGCGCGGACCGCGCGTCGCCTCCACCTCGAGCGGCCCGAGAGCCTGGCGGAGCTTCGCCTCGACCCCCGGCCAACGCCGCGCCGTCGCCCCCGCGCGGCTGCGGGGGTTCACGATTGCCAGGATGCGCATCGCGGTAGCTTAGGGGACAGACCCGGCGATCCGGCGATTCTCCTTGAGAATCGCCGGATCGCCGGGTCTGTCCCCAAATCGCCGGATCGCCGGGTCTGTCCCCTAGGCGACGGCGCGCGCAGGAGGGGTGGCGGCGATCTGGTAGCGGCGGCGGACGGCGGCGGCGTAGGTGGAGGCTTCGGCGCGGGTGCGCTCGGCGTCCCAGCCGAGCGCCTCGCCGGCGACGGCGGCGAGGCGCGAGAGCTCGGGCAGGCCCTGCCCTTCCGCGAAGAGCGCCAGGCGCACGCGGTGCTCGAGCACGTCGCACAGCGAGGCGGCGCACTCGGTGCGGAAGGCCCAGGGGATCTCGGCGTAGAGGTAGCGCGAGCGCCCGATCGGGCGCCGCCATGCCTCGGGCGCCGCTGCGAGCAGCGCAAGTGACTCCTCGCCCCAGGCGCGCACCAGATGCTCGGCGCTCCGCGGCGAGAGGCGGTGGCGCCCGCGCAGCTCCTGCTCGAGCGCCGCCGCGTCGAAACCGTCGTCGCGCAGCGCCATCCCGAAGGTGCGGCTCGGCCCGGCAGCCCGCCGGCGCCCGGCCGGAAGCCGGCGCAGCGCGCGCTCCACCGCCGCCTCGCCCATCGCGCGGAACGTGGTGAGCTTGCCGCCCGCCACCGACAGGAGGCCGCTCGGCGACTCCTCGATCTCCGCCTCGCGCGACACGTCGGAGGGCGGCGCATCGGCATCCTCGTCCGCAACCAGCGGGCGCACGCCCGCCCACACGCTGCGAATGTCGTTGGTGGTGAGGACGGCGCTCGGGAAGGCCGCGTTGGCCGCTGCCAGCAGGTAGTGCACCTCGTCGATCGTGACCACCGGCTCGTCGATCTCGTCGCTGAAGGTGTCGGTGGTGCCGATCATCAGCACGTCTTCGAAGGGACACACGAAGAGATGCCGGCCGTCCTCCCCTTCCAGCGCAACGGCGCCCCGCGTGTGCAGGCGCTGGCGCGGGATCACGAGATGCACGCCCTTGGCCGGACGCACGTGTACCGCGCGGGCGCCGGCGTCGAGCCCGCGCACGCGCGCGATCCCGGGCCCCGCCGCGTTCACCACCACATGGGCGCGGATCGCGAGCGTCCGGCCCTCGAGCCGGTCGTGCACCCGCGCGCCGGCCACGCGCCCGCCGTCCCGCAGCAGCTCGACGACCTCCGCGTGCGGCGCCGCGTCACCGCCGAGCCGGCGCGCGTTCTTCAGCGCCTCCAGCACGAGCCGCGCGTCGTCGGCCTGGGCGTCGTGGTAGAGACCGGCAGCGCGCAGCCCGTCGAGCCGCACGTCGTGCGAGTACTCGGCGACCTCCTGCCGCGACAGCATCCGGAAGCTCGCCTCGGGGCGGAAGCTGGCAAGCGCCGAGTAGGCCCAGAGCGCGGCGCGCACCTGCCAGGGCGCGATCTTGCCACCCACCCACGACGGGAACAGGAAGGGCAGCGGCCGCACCAGGTTCGGATTGAGCCGTGCGAGCTGGTCGCGCTCCCGGCACGCCTCGCGCGTCACCCCGACGTGTCCCTGGGCCAGGTAGCGGAGCCCACCGTGGATCATCTTCGAGGAGCGGCTCGAGGTGCCCGAGGCGAAGTCGCCCCGCTCGACCAGGAAGGCGCGCAGCCCGCGCGCCGCCGCCTCGCGCACCACGCCCGCCCCGCAGATACCGCCCCCGATCACGAGCACGTCGACGCCGTCGCGCTCCGCCTGTGAGAGCGCGGCCCGGCGCTCGTCGAGGCCCCACGCGGCGGTGCTCACAGGAGCTTCCCCGGGTTCATGAGCCCGCGCGGGTCGAGCGCCGCCTTTGCCGCGCGCAGCGCCGCCAGCGCCAGGGTCCCCCGCTCGCGCGCCAGCCACGCGGCGTGATCGGTCCCGACACCGTGGTGATGGGAGATCGTGCCTCCGGCGGCCACGATCGCGTCGCTCACGTCGCGCTTGATCGCGGCCCACTGCTCGAGCGGGCGCGCCTCGTCGAGGGGCCAGAGCGCCGTGAAGTAGAGGCAGGCGCCGTCGGGGTAGCCGTGCGAGAGATGCCCCATCGCCAGCCCCGACCCGGCATGGACGCCGAGCGCGGCGTGCAGGGCATCCGTCACCACTCGATGTCCATCCGCAACGCGACTCCAGGGAAGCGCCGTCTCCATGGTGTCGACGGCGACACCGTGGTCGAGCAGCCACTCGCGCAGGTAGGGCGTGCGGAAGCGCTCGCGCCGCCACGCGCGACCCGGCGCGCTTCCCAGCGGGAGCCCGCCGTGGCGCCAGGCGATCGCGCGTGCGCTCCGCAGTGCACCGCGCACGCGGCCGGGCTCGCCCTCGGCGCCGTAGAGGAGCGTGCAGCGTCCGGAGCCCCAGCCCGCGCGAGCCGCGAGGCCGAGCGCGGTGGCGGCTGGGTCGACCCGCCGCATGGGGTCGCGGCGCAGGAGCAGGGAGAGCTCCGTCTCGGCGGCATCCGACAGGCGCGCCATCGTGAGCGACAGGCCGGCTCCGTGCATCGCGCGCACGGCGGCGAGCCCGTCCGCCCAGTTGCGGAACAACGCTCCGCGGATCACGGAGGCCCGCGGCGCCGGCCGCACCCGCAGCGTCGCCTCGACGATCACGCCCAGCACGCCCTCCGAGCCGAGCACGAGATGGTTCCAGTCGGGCCCGGTGGCCGAACGCGGCACTTCGATCGTGCGAACGACACCCTCCGGCGTCACCATGCGTACGGACACCAGGAGTTCGTCGATCCCGCCGTAGCCGTCCGACTGCTGCCCCACCGAACGGGTCGCGATCCAGCCACCCAGGGTCGAGTGCTCGAAGGACTGCGGGAAGTGGCCGAGCGTGAGCCCCTGGCTTGCGAGCGCCGCCTCGAGCGCGGGGCCGTCGATCCCGGCCTGGAAGGTCGCCGTGCCGCTCTCGCGATCGAGGCGCAGGAGCTCGTCCAGGCGGGTCGTGTCGAGCGCCAGCGCACCCGCCTGGCCGGGGCCCGTGCGGGGCTCGACGCCCCCCACCACGCTCGAGCCACCGCCGAAGGGGACCACCGCCAGGTCCGTCTCGGCCGCGATGCGCAGCACGGCGGCCACGGCGCCCTCGTCGCGCGGGTAGAGCACCGCCTCCGGGAAGCGCTCGATCTCGCCCCGTCGCAGCCGGAGCAGGTCGGGCAGGCTGCGCCCGAGCGCGTGGGTGAGGCGCTCGAAGGCGCTGGTGCGCACGAAGTCCTCGCCGCAGGCGGCGCGCAGCTGCGCGAGGACCGCTGGCGTGAGCTTGCAGGGCGGCGGCCGCACGGCATCGAGCTCGATCGGCGCCGGTGCACGCGAGAGGGAGCGCCCGAGCCGGCGGCCGAGCTCGGCCAGCAGCGCCTGCTCCCGCGGGCCGGAGAGCTCGATCGACTCGCCGAGCCGACCCCACCCGTTCCAGCGCAGGTTCTCGCGCGCGATCGTCACGGCGCTCCCTCCGCCGGAGCGCGCGGCGGGCGGTGCGCCCCGGGACCGATCACGCCGGCTTCCTCGAGCCGCGTCACCTCTGCGAGGATGCGCTCCTCGCTGTAACGCAGCATCTCCTCGATCCGGCGCCGCGCGGCGTCGGGATCGCGCTGCTCGACGGCCGCCAGCAGCGCACGATGGTTCTGCATCGAGCGCGCGGGATCGCGCTCCGCGTTGTAGTAGAGCGGGCCCAGCCGGGCCACGAGCTTCGTGAAGAGGTTGCCGACGAGCTGGTAGAGCAGGTTCCCGGTGGCTTCGCTGAGCAGCGCGTTCCAGCGCAGGTCGATCTCGAGGGCCCGCTTGGGATCGCTCCCTTCGGCGGCCTCCTCGTCGAGCAAGGTGCGCGCGCGGGCGAGCTGCGCCTCGCTGCGGTTGCGCGCGGCCAGCTCGACGACCTGGAGCGTGATGTTCCGGCGGAAGAGCAGGAGCTGCTCGAGCAGCGCGCGGGTCACCACGGCGGGATCGCGCAGGAGGCCCTCGATCACCTGGAGGGCCGAGGACGCCGAGAGCGGCTGCACGAAGGTGCCCTGCCCGTGCCGGACCTCGACCAGCTCCAGGAACTCGAGCCGCTTCAGGGCCTCGCGCACCGACGCCCGGTTGACACCGAAGGCCTCCGCCAGCTCGCGCTCGTTCGGGAGCCGGGCGCCGGCCGCGACCGCTCCCGAGATGATCTGGGAGCGGAGCTGCTCGAAGACCCGGTCCACCCGCGTCTCGGCTCCCACCGGCTCCACGCGCATCCTGGACTCCTTCTCACCCAGACAGGTCGGCGGAACGATCAACCGACATCCGATGTCGGAGGTCGGACCACAGGTTGTCGCATGATCGAAGCGGCTGCCAGGGCCGGAGCGCAAAGAGCCGGCTCCACCGGCTGCCCCGATGTCGCGCGCGCCCCCCACCGATCGATGGCGAGCACGTTCGCAATCCCGAGTTCGCAATCCCGAACTGGGCCTACCGGGCCCCGCCGGGCCGGCCGGACGCTAGTCGCGAGGACTGGATTCGCAGCCCGCGCAGACCCCTTCGGCCACGATGCGATAGTGCTCGACCGAGAACCCGTGGCCTACCCCTGCGGGGATCGCGACCGGGAACCACTCGGACGGCACGTCTTCGAGACACCCGCAGCGCCGGCAGACGAAGTGCTGGTGCGGCTCGGGATTCGCGTCGTAGCGGGCCTCCCCGCCCGGGCCGGGGGCCGGGACGTCGGCGAGGACGCCCAGCTCGCGCAGGAGCGCGAGCGTGCTGTAGACGGTGGCCCGGCTCGCCAGCGGGAACTCGCCGGTGAGGCTCTCCAGGACCTCGGCTGCGGTCCAGTGCCCACCCCGCTCGGCCAGGTGGCGCAGGATCGCACGCCGCTGCGGGGTCAGCGAGAAGCCCCGTCTCCGGAGCAGGTTCTCGATCTCTTCGGCGGTGCGGCGCATGGCCCCACAGTCTAAGGCGTCCGGCCCGAGCGACCAACCCGGGGGCCCGGGCCTCGCCGGAGCGCCTCAGGCGGCGTCGTCGGAGCCGGGATCCGGGAAGCGATCCCGCAGCCAGCTCGCGAACAGCCGACACGCATCGGTGAAGGTGAAGATGCCCACCAGCTTGCCACGCCGCGCCACCAGCGCCGCTGCGATGTGCTCGCCCGCCATCCGTTCGAGGACGTGGTCGAGGCGCTCGCCGTCCTCGACCACGCAGGAGTTCGCCGACAGGGCGTCGCGCACCCGCGCCGCCAGCGGGCGCCCGCGCGCACTGGCGGTCACGAGCTCGAGCTCCCCCTTCGCGACGACGCCGACCAGCCGGCCCTGCTCCGTCACCGGGAGCTGGTGCACGCCGTGCTCGTCCATCATCGCGAGCGCGGCCGAGAGCGGCGCGTCCACCTCCACGGCGTGCGGGAACGGCGTCATCGCGAGCTTGACGGTCGGGATGTGATCGAGGCGTGCGAGGCCCATGGCGTCGCGGCGAAGGTACACCGCGGCTAGGATTCGCGCGCATGGAGCCCGTCTCGATCCGCGTCCCCGGCGCACACGGCCTGTCGCTCCACGCGCTCGAGTGGAGCCGCGACGGGGTGCCGCTCGTCTTCGTGCACGGGTTCGGCAACGAGGCGCACGTATGGGACGACCTCGCCCCCGCCGTAGCCCCCTACTACCGCACCCTGGCGCTCGACCTCCGCGGCCATGGCGACTCCGACCGCGATCCCGAGGCCCGTTACGACTACGACTTCCACCTTGCCGACCTGGAGGCCGCCACCGCCGCGCTCGGGATCGAGCGTCTGGTGCTGGTCGGGCACTCGCTCGGGGGGCGCATCGCGATGCTCTTCGCGGGCCGCCACCCCGAGCGGATGGCGGGGCTCGTGATCGTGGATTCGGCGCCCGAGCTCGATCCGCGCGGCACCGTCCGGATCCGGCTCGATCTCCAGAGGGGCGCCACCGGGGCCGGGCCCGGTGGCGGGCCGAGCTTCGCGTCCGAAACCGAGTACCGCGAGCTGCTCGCGCGTAGCTATCCCGCCGCGGGCCGCGAGCAGCTCCAGCGCCTCGCGCGCCACGGGCTGCGCGCGCGGCCCGACGGCCGCTTCGAGCCGAAGCTCGACCCTGCCTGGTTCCGCGGCCGCGCGGGAGCCGGCGAGGCCGCGCTGCGCGAGCGCGAGGCCCGCCTCGCGCGGGAGCTCTGGGAGGCGCTCGCCCGCGTCCCGTGCCCGGCGCTCGTCGTGCGCGGCGCCGCCTCCGACGTCGTCTCGGCCGACATCGCCGACCGCATGGCCGGCGAGGTGCTGGCGCAGGGCCGGCTCGTGGGGATCCCCCGCGCGGGCCATTCGGTGATGGTCGACAACCCCGAAGCGTGCCGCGCCGCGCTCAGCGCGTTCGTTCTCGGCGAGGGTTGACCCCGCCGACCCAGGCGAGCAGCGCCGGCAGCAGGATCAGGTTGGCGAGGAGCATCATCGCCACGCCGAGGGTCAGGAGCTGTCCCAGGGTCGCGATCCCGCGATGGGTCGAGAAGCCGAGGCTTCCGAAGCTCGCGAGCGTCGTCAGCGCCGAGAACAGGACCGCCCGGGCGGTGCTGCTGTGCATCACGCCCTCCGCGGCCGGCGGCTCGTGACGGAAGCGGTATACGAGGTGGATGCCGCTGTCGACGCCGATCCCGAGCAGCAGCGGCAGCACGATCACATCGGCGTAGTTGAAGGGCAGGCCGAGCAGGACGGCGGTGGCGGCCGTGGTGAGGGAGGCGAAGACCAGCGGCGTCATCGCGAGCAGCGGATCCGCGACGCTGCGCCAGAGCACGAGCAGCAGGACCGCGATCGCGAGCGCCGCGTAGGCGAGGGCGCGCGCCATCGCGCCCTCGATCGCGCGTGCCGACTCGACGATCGTGACGGCCGTGCCGGTCGCGCTGGGGTCCACGGCGAGCACGGCGTCGGCGAAGCGCTCCATCGCGCCCGGCTCGGAGAGGTCCTCGCTCGCGAAGAGCTCGACGCGCGCGGTGCCGTCGTCGGACTGGTACCGGGAGCGCAGCGAGGCCGGCAGCGTGTCGAGACCCACCGGCCGCGCCTGGAGCAGGCGATCGAGGCGGCGCAGCCAGCCGCGCAGGTCGCCGAGCAGGCGCTCCTCGAGCCGCGCCACGTCGGCCGCCGACTCGGGCGAGGCACCGAGGCGCGCGAGCGCGTCCTCGGCGGCCGAGACCAGGGCGCGCGCGCTCGCCCCGAGCGGCGTCCGGCCCTCGGCCGCGATGCGCTCCCGGAGCGCCCGGCGCAGCTCGTCGAGCGCGCGTTGCGTCCGGACCGGATCGGGGGGCGGCAGCACGCCGGGAGGCGCCAGGTTCGGCAGGAAGAGCCGCACGTCGTCGAGGATCGCGAGCTTGCGCTCCTGGTCGTCGGGGACGAAGGAGGCCAGCGTGATCGCGTGGGCCACGCCCGGCAGTCCCTCGAAGCGCGCGGCCAGCGCCTCGGCCGCCCCGAGATCCGGTGCGAGCAGCTCGGCGGTCCAGGGCGAGGGGCGACGCCCGGTCACGAGGTCGCGCATCGCGCGCACCGAGTCGGTGCTGGGATCGCGCACGTTGAGCGGGTCGCCGTCGAAGCGCACGGCCGGCAGCAGCGCGACGCAGCCGAGGGCGACGGCGCCGGCCAGCGCGCACACCGTGCGCGGCCAGCGCACGTGGAGGTCCGGCAGCCGGATCCGGAGCGCGCCGAGGCCGCGCCGGCGCTGCGGAGGCGGCCACAGCGTGACCAGCGCGGGCAGCAGCGTCAGGGTCGCGAGCAGCGAGAGGAACATCCCGGAGCCCGCGATCACACCGAGCTCGGCGATCCCGACGAAGCCGGTCGGGACGAACGAGTAGAAGCCGATCGCGGTCGTGAGGGCGCACAGGAAGAGCGAGGTCCCGACGCTCCGGCCGGCGCCGCCCAGCGCGGAGCCTGGCTCGAGGCCGGCGTCCCGGAGCTCGAGCCAGCGCAGGAGGAAGTGGATCCCGTAGTCGATCGCCAGGCCGATGAAGAGCACCGCGAAGGCGGTCGAGAGCACGTTCAGGTGTCCGATCGCGAGCGCCGCGAAGCCGGTCGTCCAGGCGAGCCCCACCAGCAGGGCGATCGTCGCGTGCAGCGCGAGCCGCCCCGAGCGCAGCCCGACGAGCAGCAGCAGCGTCGCGACGACGAACGAGCCGCCGAGCTGCGCCGCCGCCTGCCCGCGCACGTTGGAGAGCTCCTCGGTGGAGAGCGCCAGGTCCCCCGTCACCCGCACGCGCACGCCGTGCTCCTCGGTGAGGCTCGCGGCGCGCGCCAGCTCCCGCACCCGCGACACGGCGGCGCTGGCCGGCTCGAAGTCCTCGTAGTCGACGCGTGGCGTCGCGAAGAGCACGCGCCGGTTGGGCACGAAGCCGGCCGGCGCCGCGCCGAGCATCCAGTCGTCCCACGCCAGCGGAGGGGTCCCGGCGTCGAGCGGCTGCTCGAGGCCGGCGGCGACCCGGTCGAGGATCTCACGCAGCTCGCCCTCGGAGCCCGGCTCGAAGTCGGCCCGCCGCACCGCCACGGCGAGCAGCTCGAGCAGCCGCGGGAGCGTCGGGTCGAGCGCCAGCTCGGCGAGGAAGGGCTGCGCCGTCGCCAGCCGGTCCGCCAGCTCCTCGAGGTCGGCGGTGTCGAGGTAGAGCAGGCCGTTGCGGTCGAAGAAGTCGCCGCCCCCCGGTGCCACCACGCTCGCGAAGCGGCCGGTGTCGGCGGCGAGGCGCTCGGCGAGCGCGTCGGCAGCGTCGTGGGTGATTCCCGCCGTCGCCCCCTCGACCACCACGATCAGGTCGAGCCCGGGGTCCCCGAAGTGGCGCGCGAAGGCGGCCAGGTTGCGCCGGTGCGGCAGCTCGTCCGAGAGCAGGTCGTCGGTGTTGGAGTTGACTCCGAGATGGGTCGCCGCGTAGGCGATCGACGCCGCCGCCAGGAGCAGGCTCGCCGCCAGCACCGCGCGCGGGCGACGCTGCGCCGCGTCGACACAGCCGCCCGCCAGGCGGCTCACCAGGGCGTCGAGATTACGCATCGCCACGCGGCGTCCTTTCCCCTCGCGTCCCGATCGAGGCGACCCCGTACCACGCTCGTTAGACTGCCGCCCCCACCGACGAACCCGCAGAGGATTCCCCTTGAGCGCCCGGACTGCATCCCGAACCGCACCCCCGTCCGCAAGCCGACCGCGCGGCGGGCCGCGGGCCCGATCCTGCCACCGGGCCCGGCGTGGCTCGCAGCTCGCCGCGTGGGTGGCCGCGCTCGTGCTCGGCGCCGCGAGCCCCGCCGCCGCCGCGGATCCGGCCCCGGCCGGGCCTCCGCCCGAGGCGGAGGCCGCCGCCGCGATCGAGACGCTCCACGCGACCCTGCTCGGGGTCATGAAGGACGCCCAGGCACTCGGCTTCTCCGGGCGCCTCGAGCGGATCCGCCCCGTGCTGCTCGAGCTCTACGACTTCCCGTTCATGGCCGAGAAGTCGGCGGGGCTCGGCTGGCGCGATCTCGACGAGGCGGAGCGGACGCGCCTCGTCGACGCCTTCTCGCGGCTGGCGATCGCCACCTACGCGGCGCGTTTCGACCACCACGACGGCGCGCGCTTCGAGACCCTCGGCGTGGAGCCCGCCTCGCACGACACGGTGCTGGTGAAGACCCGCATCCTGCGCGCCAGCGGGGAAGCGGTGGCGCTCGACTACCGGATGCGCGCCGAAGCCGGCCGCTGGCGCATCATCGACGTGTTCATGAACGGCACCGTGAGCGAGCTCGCGCTGCGCCGCTCGCAGTACTCGGGCCTGCTCAAGCGCGAGGGCTTCGACGCGCTGCTCGAGGCGATCGAGCAGAAGATCGCGGCCCAGGAGCGCGGCGCGCAGGAAGCCTGAGCCGGCTCAGGGCGCCGTCGCGAGATCGGGCGGCGCGGGTGCGGCGCCGGTCGCGGGCGCCGGGTGGCTCTCGCGCACGAAGGCCTCCCGGCTCATCCAGTACGCGCTGCGGATCGCGGCGTAGAAGTCGACCGACGACTGCTCGAGCGCGTCGAGCGCCTCGAGGTGCTCCTCGCGCTCGCTGATCCCCCAGGTGCCGCCGAGCAGCAGGCGCGGCGGAATCGGCAGGAGCCAGGTGTCGGGCCGCAACGCGAGGTCGACGAGGGTGCCGACGGCGTCCCGCGCGCTGCTCGGCCCGAGCAGCGGGATCACGAGGTAGACGCCGGGCCCGACCCCATGGCGGCCGAGCGTCTGCCCGAAATCGGAGCGATGGGGCGGAAAGCCGGCCTCGCGGGCGGGGTCGAAGATCCCGGCGAACCCGAAGGTGCTGTTCAGCACGAAGCGCGCCGTCGCGCTGCCGGCCCGGCGCGGCCGGAGCTGGAGCAGGTCGTTGGCGATCACCACGGGCTGGTTCAGGTTGTCGAACACGCGCGCGATCGCGCGCTTGATCGGATCGGGCACGACCCGGCCGTAGGCGCGCGTCACCGGGTCGAGCACCATCCGGTCGACGGCGCGGTTGCCGGCGAAGACCCCGCGGTTCACCCGCTCGATCGGATCCGGGATCGCGGCGGCCTCGAGCTCCCGGTCGAACTCGTCGAGCGCTGGGGTCTCGGGCGCGGCCCCCGCCGTCCCGGTGTCGGCCGGCCCGGTGTCGGCCGGCCCGGCGCCGGCCGCGCCCGCCAGCAGGAGGCCGGCGAGCAGCGCGAGCAGGCACACCCTCGTCGCATGCACCCCGGGACGCGGCACGGGCGCAGGGTAGGGCAAGACCCCATGCTCGGCCGCCGACCCGTCCGCCGCGGGGCGGCCGGGAGGGGGCTCCGGCGCGTCCCCACCGGCGCCCTCCACGTGTGTGCGCCATCCTCGCCCCGGAGGTCGCCCCGACGCCATGCACACGGACGCCCGCGCCTCGCTCCTCGTCGCCCTGCTCGCGCTGGCGGCTCTCGCCGCCCCCGCCCACGCGAAGTCGGCCGCCGAGATCGAACGGCAGGCGAAGGCCGCGCTGAAGGGCCTGCTCGCCCGGAACGACGCGGCTCGCTCGCTCGCGCGCGACGCCAGGGCGGTCCTGGTCTTCCCGACCATCGTGAAGGGCGGCTTCCTGTTCGGCGGTGCCTTCGGCCAGGGCGCGCTGCTCGCCGGCGATCGCGCCGACGGCTACTACCGCACGGTGTCGGCGTCCTACGGCCTCCAGGCGGGCCTCCAGTCCTACGGCTACGCGCTCTTCTTCATGAACGACGCAGCGCTCGCGTACTTCCGCAAGACCGAAGGCTGGGAGGTCGGCGTCGGCCCGACGCTGGTCGTGGCCGACGAAGGGCTCTCCGGCTCGCTCAGCACCACCACCGCGCGCAGCGACATCTACGCGTTCTTCTTCGACCAGCAGGGGCTGATGGCCGGCCTCGGCCTGCAGGGCACGAAGATCTTCCGCATCCATCCGAAGTAGGGGGCTCCGATGCAGCGACTCGCGATCCTCGTCGCGCTCGCCGCCTGTGCGGCGTGCGCGGGCTCCGGGGGTTCGGGCGCCGAGACGGCCGAGCCGCTCCGCCGGGAGACCACCCAGGTAACCGCCATCCATGCGCGCGTGAAGGCGATCGACCAGCGCACGCGCCGGGTGACGCTCGTAGACGACGCCGGCGGCGAGGCGGTCTTCCAGGCGGACGAGGGCGTGAAGAACCTCGCGCAGGTGAAGCCGGGCGACATCCTGGAAGGCGAGCTTGCCGAGTCGGTCGTGCTCGAGGTGCGCGAGCCGACGCCGCAGGAGGCGGCGGAGGGCGCCTCGATCCTGGAGGTGGCCGCCACGGCGGAGCCGGGCCGGCGTCCGGCGGGCCTCTTCGCGCGCCGGATCACCGCCGTGCTGGTGATCGAGGGGATCGACCGGGCCGCGGGCACCGCGACCCTGCGCGGACCGGCCGGCGTGGCGCGCGTCGTGCCGGTACGGAACCCCGCGAACCTCGACCGCGTGGCGGTCGGCGACACGGTCGTCGCGACCTACACGGAGTCGCTGGCGCTGGAGGTGCGCGAGCCGCAGGCGCCGTGACGGCGAGGGCTCAGCGCGGCAGGCAGCGCCCGTAGCGCACCGCTTCGATGCTCCACGAGGCGGACGCTCTTCGCGCGGGCGGGCAGCCCTTCCCGCTCACGGCGAAGTCGCGGCGTCCGAAGCGGACGGCACCACCGTGCGCGCCGAGGCCCTGCGACCAGGGCGACCACGTCACAACGGGCGCCGGCGCCGCCCAGCAGTTCTGCGGCCGGGCCAGGGAGCACGGTCCGGGCCGCGCGGGCCGCAGCTCGAAGAACGCCCGGATCGCCGAGCAGTACATCGGCTGGAGGAAGGAGCACTGGCCTGCGGAGGACCAGGTGGAGAGATCGTAGGGGTCGAAGAGCGCGTAGGGGTCGTTCGGGTCGAAGGCACCCGGATCCCGGCCGGGCCTTCCGGTGCCCGAGGAGAATGCGACCAGGAGCATCTGGAAGTTGTAGGAGGTCGCCGCCATCTCGTTCGGGAACGGCCCTCCGATCGGGCCGCTGGGCGGGACCGACGTGCTGCCGTCGGGCGGGAACGGCCCGCGGCTGCCAGGGACCAGAACCTGCACGTCGCCCGCGAAGTCCACGCCGTCGGGCACGAACCAGCTCTGCATGAGGACGCCGGCGTCCGCGTTGCGCAGGTCGATCCCCGAGTGCTCGCAGGCGGTGCCCCAGTAGGGGCCGCAGCCGAGCAGCGCCTGCTGCTCGGCGTCGAGCGGCGCCGCGAGCGGGCGCAGCGGCAGCTCCGGGGCCGGCACGCCGCTCAGCATCGAGAGCAGGAAGACCCCCTGCGCGCCACCCTCGACCACGATCGGCCCCACCGCCGGGAAGACCGCGAGGACGCAGGAGCCGAAGCGACAGGCCCGCTGCGCCTCCGCTGCCGGAGCAAGGCTCGCGACGGTGAGGAGCGAGGCGACGAGCAGCGTGCGGGCGCGCATGGCCGCAATCCTCCAGGCCTTCGGGCGGAGTGGTGGCGAGGCCACCCTACTCCATTCGCCGTCGCCTCGTCCAGACGCGGGTCGCGCGGGCCCTACTCCCCCGCCGCCGGGGTCGGCTCGTCGTGCTCGTCCTCGATCTCGCCCACGATCTCCTCGAGGACGTCCTCGAGCGTCACCAGGCCGACCACCGGGCCGCCCGCCTCGCGGACCAGCGCGAGGTGGGCGCGCTGGCGGCGGAAGCGGCGCAGGGCCTCGAGGATCGAGAGCTCGGGCCGCATCTCGGCGAGCGGCCGCAGCAGGTCCGCGAGCACGAAGAGCCGCCGCTCGGCGTAGATGTGGAACAGGTCCTTGGTGTGCAGGACCCCGACCGCGTCCTCGAGGGCTCCCGTGTGTACGGGCACGCGCGTGTAGCCCTGGTCGCGGGTCGCCTCGAGCAGGTCGTCGATCGGCGTCTTCAGGTGGACGGCGAAGATGCGCTCGCGCGCCACCATCACGTCGCGCACGCGGGTGCGCGAGAGCCGGAACACGTTGCCGAGCAGGCGCCCGGTGTCGGCACGGATCGCCCCCGAGGCGCTGGCCTCGTCGACCAGCAGCGACAGCTCCTCGGGCGAATGCACGCCGTGGGGCGAAGGCTGCGGGTCGACGCCGAAGCGGCGCACGAGCGCGTTGCCGGCGCCGTTCATGACGCGCAGGAGCGGGTGGAAGGCGCGCCCGAAGACCAGGAGCGGCGCCGCGCAGGCGAGCGCGACCGGCCCGGGGCGGTCGAGCGCCAGCGCCTTCGGCGCGAGCTCCCCCACCACCACGTGCAGGAAGGTCACGAGCGAGAACGAGACGGCGAAGGCGACCGGGTGCACCCAGCCCGGACCCAGGCCGGCCGCCTCGAGCAGCGGCCGCAGCAGCGACGCGAGCGCCGGCTCGCCGAGGAAGCCCAGGCCGATGCTGGCCAGGGTGATGCCGAGCTGGGTGGCGGCGATCGCGTCGTCGAGCCGCTCGACCGCCTTCATCGCCGCGGCGGCGCCGCGGCGGTTCTCGCGGGCCCAGAGCTTCAACTGGCTGCGGCGCACCGCGACCAGCGAGAACTCGGTGGCGACGAAGTAGGCGTTGGCGAGCACCAGCGCCGCGATCGCCAGGAGACCGAGGACCGGGAGCCCGAGGCCTGGCATCAGGAGGCTCCGCGCGTGTCGCCGGCCTGCGCCGCCAGCGCGAGCCGGCCGGCCAGGTCGTCGACGAACTGCCGCGCCGTGCGTCCGGAGCGGCTCGAGCGGTGCAGGGCGAAGCGCAGCGCCTCGGCGCGCAGCCACTCGGGCGGGCAGTCCACGCCGGCCTTGCGCGCGTAGTGCGACACGATCCGGAGGTAGGTGGTCTGGTCGAAGCCGTAGTAGCCGAGCACGAGGCCGAAGCGGTCGGCGAGCGCCAGCTTCTCCTCGAGCGCCTCGCCGAGGTGCAGCTCGCCCGCCTCGTCGAGGCGCGCCTCGCGGTTGTCGCGCACGCGCTCGGGCAGGAGGTGGCGGCGGTTGCTGGTCGCCACGATGCGCACGTTCTCCGGCGTCGCCTCGAGGCTCCCCTCGAGCGCCGCCTTGAGCTCGCGCATGCCGGGCTCGCCCTCGTCGAAGGCGAGGTCGTCGCAGAAGATCAGGAAGCGGTAGGGCAGCCCGCGCAGCGCGGCCACCACGTCGGGAAGCTGGAGCAGGTCGCCCTTGCGCACCTCGACGAGCCGCAGGCCCTGCCCGCCGAAGCGCCCGAGCAGCCCCTTCACCGAGGACGACTTCCCGGTGCCACGCTCGCCGTGCAGCAGGACGTGGTTGGCAGGCAGGCCGCGCACGAACTGCTCGGTGTTGCGCACCAGCTCCGCAACGGCACGCTCGACCCCGAGCAGGTCGTCGAGGTCGACGGCGTGGGGCTGCTCGATCGCGACCAGGCGGCCGGCGCCGTCGCGCGCGTCCCAGCGGAACGCGAGGTGGCGGTGCGCCGCCTCGGGGTCGAGGCGCCCGCCGGTGTGCCGCTCGAGCCAGCGTTCGGCCAGGGTGAGGACACGGTCGAGGCGCTCGCTGAGGCGCACGAGGCGGGACACGGCCGGGGAGCTTAGCGAAGCCGCCGGCGGGGCTCGTTCGGGCCCGGGCGGCCGCAGGCGCTACGCGTCCGGGGCGCCGGGCTCCGCGCGCCAGCGCACGAGCGTCGCCTCGATCTCCTTGCGCGCGCGCTCGAGCAGCTCCGGCCCGCTCGCGCCCGCGCGCGCCATCGGCGCCCCGAAGCGGACGCGCACGCGCGTCCCGAAGGGCACCGGGAGCAGGTTGTGCGAGAGCAGCCGCCAGGCCTCGTCGATGGTCACCGCCACCACCGGCAGGTCCGGCGCGGCCTCGAGGAGCGCCAGCGTGCCGGCGGGCTTGAAGGCGCGCAGCTCGCCGGCCCGCGAGCGGGTGCCCTCGGGATAGATCACGACCGAGACGCCGCGCGCCTGGGCATCCCTTCCGAGGACGCGGATCGCCTCCACCGCCTGCTCGCGGTCGGCGCGGTCGATCACCGCGTTGCCGCCGCGACGCAGGTTGTAGGAGATGCTCGGGAGCCCGCGCGCGAGCTCCCGCTTCGACACGTACTTCGGGTAGTTCGTGAAGAGCAGCGCGCCGAAGATCGGGATGTCGAACATGCTCTGGTGGTTGGCGATCAGCAGGTAGCCGGTGCGCGGCTGGAGCTCCGGCGCGCGCTCGACGGCGAGCCGCGTGCCCGCGATCCGGAACACCAGGACCAGCGCCGCCTGGAGCCCGCCAGCCACGATCTCCTGGGGGCGCTGGCCGAAGAGCCGCGCGATGCGCTGGAGCGGGTCGAAGACGAGCAGCACGAGGCCGAACGCGAGCAGGAACGGCACCGTGAAGACCCAGTCGACGAGCCGCGCGGGGCGGCCGCGTGCGGCTCGCTGGGCCAGGGTCTCGGCGGTGGGCTCGCTCATCGGCGCGGGAGGATACGGCCTGCGCCGCGCACGGCTAGACTGCGCCGCGGGATGGCTCGGGGGGATCGCCGCTTCACCGTGCTCGACCGGGTGCTGCGCTTCGCGCCGGCCGGCCCGGGCACGGTCGACCTCGACCTCGGCGAGGCCGTGGCGCGCGTCGCGGTCGCGCGCGACGGCTCGTTGCGGCTGCGCGCCGCCTCGGGCCGCGCGCTGCCGCCCGATCTCGACGCGGCGCTCGGCCGCGAGCCCTGGCGCGGCTCCAACGCCGAGCCCTTCGCGCTCGAGGGCGGCGGTGCGGCGCTGGCCTTCGACGGGCCCGACGGCGCGCTGCGCGTCGAGATCACCGCCCAACCCCTGGCGCTGCGCGTGCTCGAGCGCGGCGGCCGCCAGATCGCGCGGCTCGGCGCGCTCGGCTTCGGCGCCGACGGCGCCGCACGCGTCGTGCTGGCCTGCGCCGAGGGCGACCGCTTCCTCGGCTTCGGCGGGAAGACGGGACCGCTCGACAAGCGGGGGCGCGTCCTGCAGGTGCGCAGCCGTGACGTCCCGGTGCGCGACGGCGTGGATCCGCTCTACACCTCGATCCCGTTCTTCCTGCGCCTCGCGACGCGGGCGGACGCCGTGCGCGCCGACGGCGTGCTGCTCGAAGGCGCTGCGCCCGCGCGCTTCGACGTCGCCGCCACGGATCCCTCGCAGGTCGCGATCGAGACCTGCGCGCGCGGCATCGATCTCGTGCTCCTCCCCGGGCCGCGGCCCGCCGACGTGCTGCGCCGCTACGCAGCGCGCACCGGCCACGCGCCGCGGCCGCCGCTCTGGGCGCTCGGCCACCACCAGTCGCGCTGGGGCTACCGGAGCGCGCGAGCGGTGCGGCGCGTGGCCCGTGAGGCCCGCGCGCACCGCGTGCCGACCGACGCCATCCATCTCGACATCGACCACATGGACGGCTACCGCGTCTTCACCTGGCATCCGCGGCGCTTCCCGGACCCGGCGGGCCTGCTGGCCGAGCTCGCGGCGCAGGGCCTGCGCGTCGTCACGATCGTGGACCCGGGCGTCAAGGTGGACCCGCGCTGGAAGCTCTTCCGCGACGGTGCCGAGCGTGATGCATTCCTGCGTCGCGAGGACGGCACGCCCTACAAGCTGAAGGTCTGGCCCGGTGACGCCGCGCTGCCGGACTTCGCGCGTGCCGACGTGCGCGAGTGGTGGGGGGCGCTGCACGAGCCCCTGGTGGCCGCGGGCGTGGCGGGGATCTGGAACGACATGAACGAGCCCGCGGGCTGGGCGCGCGAGCTGCGGCTCGGGCGCCTGATCCTGCCGCTCGCGCCACAGGACCTCTCGCAGGTGCGCCAGGCCGATCCCGCCGATCCGGAGCAGCGCGTGCCGCACGAGCACGTGCGCAACGCCTACGGCCACCTCGAGTGCCGCGCGACCCGCGAGGGCCTCGCGAAGCTCGCGCCCGGGCGCCGGCCCTTCGTGCTGTCGCGCTCGGGCGGCGCGGGCATCCAGCGCTGGGCCGCGCTGTGGACGGGCGACACCGCCAGCACCTGGGCGCAGCTCCGGCTCTCGCTGCGCATGCTGCTCGGGCTCTCCGTCTCGGGCGTCCCCCTGTGCGGCGCCGACATCGGCGGCTTCGCGGGCTGGTGCGGACCCGAACTGTTCGCGCGCTGGATGCAGATCGGTGCGCTCCAGCCCTTCGCGCGCACGCATTCGATGTGGCTCAAGCACCGCCAGGAGCCGTGGCGCTTCGGGTCGCGAACGGAGGCGGCGGCGCGGGCAGCGCTCGAGCTGCGCATGCGGCTGCTCCCCTATCTGTACGGGCTCTGCTGCGAAGCCGAGGCCACCGGCGCTCCGCTCTGGCGCCCGCTCGCCTGGGACCATCCCGACGACCCCGAAGCCGTGGCCGTCGACGACCAGGTTGCGATCGGGCCGGACCTGCTGGCGGCGCCGGTCCTGGCGCGTGGTGCTCGACGCCGGATCGTGTATCTGCCAGCGGGTGTCTGGTTCGGCTTCGACGACGGCGCGCGTTGGATCGGCCCGCGCCGGGTGGAGGTGGCGGCGCCGCTCGAGCGGATGCCGCTCTTCGCGCGCGGCGGCAGCGTGATCCCG
The DNA here is from genome assembly GCA_035063765.1 of Deltaproteobacteria bacterium. Lineage (NCBI taxonomy): Bacteria > Pseudomonadati > Myxococcota > Myxococcia > Deltaproteobacteria bacterium. The sequence goes on along the minus strand of JAPSFT010000008.1, from coordinate 148,720 downwards.
ACGCGCAGCCCCGTGCAGCACGTCGGCGAGGCGCCGCAGGAGCCGCTCGTGCTCGAGGTGTTCCCGGGCGGCGACGGCACCGCCACCGTCGTCGAGGACGACGGTGAGACGCTGGCCTACCGCGCGGGCGTCGAGGCACGCACGCCGGTGCGGCTGTGGTCGCGTGCCGCCGGGCGCCTGCGCCTCGAGCTCGGCGCGCGCGAGGGAGGCTTCACGATCCCGCCCCGCCCGCTGCGGGTCGCCGTCCACGGCTGTGCCCCACCCGGCGCGGTGTGGCTCGACGCCGTGCGCCTCCCCGGCCCGCGGCGTGCGGACCTGGCGGCGCCGGCCGGCGAGCCCGCTTGGTGGTGGGAGGCCGGCGTCCTGCACGTACGCTGGCAGGACGACGGCGCCGGCCGCGCGCTCGAGGTGGATCCCGCCCCCTGAGAGCCTGTGAGGAAATCGGCTCGGTCGCGGGCTTGCGCCCTACTCGTCCGGACGTGCCTCGGGCACGCGGCTCCAGCGATCCGGCAGCGGATGGCCGAGCTTCTCGAGGAAGATCTCGAGGAAGCGGTAGGTGAGGCCCCAGACCACGTGCCGATCGGGCCGGCCCACGAGGATCCCGGGGTAGCCCGTCCAGGGCGGCGTCGGGTACTCCACGTGGTGTCGGGGGTCCACGAGCCGGCGGACCGGCACCCAGAGCGCCTCCTCGACCTCGTAGTTGAGCGCGAGCGGCCCCGGCTCGGGCACGTGGTAGACCCAGGCCGAGACCACGAGCGGGAGGCTGCGCCTGCCCTGGCGGCCCTCGACGTCGTCGAGGCGCCCGAGCAGATCGGCGCCGGCGAGCGGCAGCCCGACCTCCTCGAAGGTCTCGCGTTCCGCCGTGGCGCGCGAGTCGGGGTCGCCGGGCTCCACGCGCCCGCCCGGGAAGGCCATGTGCCCGGACCAGGGATCGCCCTCGTGGCGGGAACGCTCGATCAGGAGCAGCTCGGGGCTGCGTGCGGCGTCAGCGGCCTCGCGCAGCACCACCGCGACCGCGGCGTGCGCCCGCGCCGGGTCCTCGATGAGCCGCGGCGGGTGCGCCGCGAGCGCGACCCGGATGTCCTCCCTGGGCAGCACTCCCCGAGGATAGCCGCGCCTTCAACCCACCCCGAGCGCGGCCTCCGGTGCACCGGTCGGCGGCGGCGCCGACACGGGCGGCGGCCCGGCGGGCACGGCCGGCGCGTCGCCGATCCAGAGCCTCCGGCGCGGGTAGTCGATGCGCAGCACGAAGCGCTTCAGGAAGTCGACGCCGAGCAGCGCCTCCGAGCGCGCGCCCTGGCCCCAGGCGCCCTGCGGCGCGACCAGCAGCGGGACGTCGCGCTCCTCGAAGCGGCCCAGGCGCACGAGCGCCGCGCGCGCCGCCTGCATCGGGGCGCTGCCGGGCGGCAGCTCGAGCTTCGCCGTCTGCTCGGGATCGGGCGTCACGGCCGCTCCGGCCTCCTCCGCCCAGCCGCCGGGCAGGATCAGCGTGCCGGGGGCGCCGGTGGCGAGCACCGCCGGCAGCCGCACCGCGCCGACCTCGATCTCGACGATCGCCTGGGGCGTCCCGGCGCGCATCGGCAGCACGGATGCCTCCGGGTCCGACTCCGGCACCTGGTAGCGCTCGGGATCGAGGAAGCGCACGCGCCGGCGGGGGAAGTCGATCTCGACCACGTAGCGGGCCAGGAACGGGGCCCCCACCAGCGCGTAGTCGCCGCCGCGCGCCTCGCCGGTGTCGCCGCGGCGCGTGTCGACGTAGAGCTCGAGCGGGTGCCCGAGCCGCGTCTCGCGCCGGTAGGGCGTCTGCTTGTTGCGGCGCACGACGATCCCGAGCTCGCGCGCGCCGCCCACCGTCGCAAAGCTCTGGAGCGCGCCGGTGTCGAGGAGCAGGGGGAGCGCCCTGCCGTCCGGGGGTGCGAGGTCGAGCTTGACCTGGTTGGGCCCTGCGTCCAGGAACGGCAGCTCGGCCAGCACCGCGTCCGGCGCCGGCTCCTGCGCTACCGCCGGACCGGCCGCGGCGAGCAGGAGCAGCCCGAGCGCGGCGCGGCGCATGCTCAGTGCGTCTCCGGCGCGTTCGCGAGCGCGGTACCGCCGCAGGAGAGCGTCACCTCGACGAGCCGCTCCTCGCTGCCCCCCGCGCGCACGCGGCGCTGGCCCAGGACGAAGCCGGTGCCGTCCGGCTCGAGGGCGATCCCGGTCGGCTCCCCCCAGGCGGCGAGCGCGGCCGGCAGCGCCAGCGCGGCCGCTGCGCCGGGCTCGGCCGCCGCACCGCTGCGCACGCCCGTGCCCGAACGCAGCGGCTGGCCGGCCGCGAGCGCGGTGGCACGCGGACCGAGCGCGAAGCCGAGCGCGGCGGGCAGCGCGCCGCCCCAGTGTCCGCCCTGCGCCGTCGTGAACGCGAGCCAGCCCCCGTCCGCGACGAAGGACGCGGCGGGCGCGAGCCCGTCGCCCAGGCGCGCCTCGGCGCCCGTGGCGGGATCGAAGAGCACGCCGGCCACCGGTGCGAAGGGATTCCCGTGCCCGACGACCAGGCTGCGCGCGTCGGGCGACCAGGCGAGCGGTGCGATCCACTCCGCGCCGCCGCGCGCCAGCACTCCGACCTCGCCGAGCAGGATCCCGCCGTGGCCGGAGCGCAGGGCCGCCGCCGCCACCTCGTAGCGCCCCCGGTCGCGGCGCGACCAGACGACGAAGCGCGAGTCGGGCCCGAGCAACGCGTGCTCGTCCGGGCCGGCGTGGAAGGTGAGCCTGCGCGAGGGCATCGCCCGGTGCGTGCCCGCCAGGTACACCTCGGTGTCGTCCGGGTGCAGCCAGTCGGCATGGCGGTCGCTGTCGAAGACGAGTCCGAGGCCGGTGTCGCCGGCATGGGGCCTCACGTTGCTGCCCGGCTCGCCGCAGGTCCAGCACGCGACCGTGCCGCTCGCGCGCTCGAGGCGGTGGATCTGCCGCCCGCCGCCGGCCCCGCCGGGGGGCGCGTCGAACCAGAGCGTGCGCGCGTCGGGCGAGAGCGAGGGGTGCGCACCGCGCTCGAGCAGCACCCGCAGCGCGCGCGGTTCGGGCGCGCAGGAGGGCAGCGCGCGCGTGGCGACGGCGGCGTCGAGGTCGTAGACCAGCGCGGCGAACTGCGGGTTCGGCTCGCTCACGCCCGCGCCGCCGAGCGTGGCGCCGAGCACCCCGATCGCGAGCGCCGCGAAGCTGCCGGCGAGCCCGTAGAGCGCGGCGGCGAGCGCCTGGCGGACGGGTCCGCCGGCGGGGCCGAGTGCCCGCGCCCGCCGCCAGAGTGCGACGGCGAGCGCCGCGACGCACAGCGCGAGCCAGCCCGCGCGGCCCGGCGCGAAGCCGAGCCACCACCCGAGGCCGGCGGGCAGCGCGAGCCAGCCTGCGCTCGCGGCCATCGCGAGGTGGCGGCCGCGCTCGGGCTCCTCGTCGCGCCAGCGCGCGAGCAGGGTCGTCACGAGCGCCAGCACGAGACCACCGGCCAGCGCGCCCCAGGGCGCCCAGGCGAGCGCGGTGGCGGCGTCCCCGGCAAGGGCGAGCGCGGCGAACGCCCCGAGCGGCAGGCCCGACGCGAAGCTCCAGGCCCTCCACAGCACCCCGGCACCTCCTGCTGCGCGGATCCGGAAAAGCCGCCGATGGTACCATCGCGGCGACCGCCCCGCGGCGCGGGTCGGGCCGGGCGCTAGCTTGAGCACCCCGATGCCCCCCGAGATCGAGCTGCCCGCCGAGGCGCGGCGCCTCCTCGCGCTGGCGCGCAAGGATCGCGACGGCGCCCGCGCGGCACTCGCCACGCTGGCGGTCGACGAGCAGGTGGCGCTCGTCTGCGAGACGCCCGTCGCGCGCCGCGCCGAGCTGCTCGACCTCCTGCGTGCGCCCGAGCAGGTGATCCCGCGCCTGCCCGAAGCCGAGCTGTGCTTCACGGTCAAGGCGATCGGCCTCGCCGACGCGGGCTGGGTGCTGGCCCACGCCAGCGACGAGCAGCTCCAGTCCTGTGTCGACCTCGACGCCTGGGGCGCGGAGGACACGCCCGACCGCGAGCGCCTCTCCGCGTGGATCGGGGCGCTGCTCGAGGGCGGCGACGACGCGCTCCTGCGCGCGCTGCACGCGCTCGACGCCGAGCTGCTGATGCTGTGGCTCGCGGACCGGCTCGAGGCGCACCTGAAGCCGAACGACGACCCCGGCTGGCAGGCCCCGGCGGGCGCGCGCACGCTCGAGGGCCAGTTCTACGTCGTCGCGCGCCGCTCCGGCGACGACCTCGAAGACGCCCTGCGCGTGCTCGAGCTGCTCTTCGAGGGCGACTACTGGCTCTACTTCCGCCTGCTCCAGGCCGTGTCGTGGGAGTCGGGGCCGGACAACGAGGAGTTCGCGCTCCGCTGGCGCACCGGGCGGCTCCAGGATCTCGGCTTCGCGCCGCGCGAGGAGGCGCTCGCGATCTACGCAGCGCCGCGCCGGAGCGAGCTCGAGACCTTGCCGGAAACCCCGGCGCCCGGCGCCGGCGAATGGCACCTCCCGGTGTGGATGCCCGGGCTGCCGGCCGCCGCGGATCCACGCCTGACGCTGTTCCAGGCCGCTGCGCAGCTCGAGCCCGCGGCACGGCGCGCGTTCTTCTACGCGTTCGTGTCGCTCGCCAACCAGGTCGCGGTGGCCGACCGCCTGCCGCTCGGCGACGCCGAATCGCTCCCGAAGGCCATCGAGAAGGCCGCCGCCACCGCGAGCGCCGGGCTCGACCGGCTCGCCGCTCGCCACGGCCGGCCGCCGCTCGAGGTGCTCGAGCGGGTGCCGCTCGTGCGGCTGTTCCGCATCGGCCACCGCCTCGCCGGGGGGGCGGAGGAGGGCTAGCTTCGCCCTCGTCATCGAGGAGGGTCCGATGGGGGACGCCAAGGTCCACGGCCATGACCACAGCCACGGCCAAGGCCGGGAGCGTCGGGTGCGGATCGCCATCGCCGGCGTCGGCAACTGCGCGAGCTCGCTGCTCCAGGGCATCGAGCACTACCGGCGCGTCCCGCGCGGCCAGCAGGAGGCCTGGGGCCTCATGCACCTCGAGATGGGCGGCCTGCGCCCGGGCGACGTCGAGGTGGTGGCGGCCTTCGACGTGGACGCCCGCAAGGTCGGCCGGCCGCTCCACGAGGCGGCCTTCGCGGCCCCGAATTGCACGACCGTCATCTCGGACCACATCGGCAAGTCCGAGGTGGCCGTCCAGATGGGCCCCGTGCTCGACGGCGTGGCCGCGCACATGGCCGAGTACCCGGCCGAGCGCTCGTTCCGGGTCGCCGGCGAGCGGCCGGTGGACGTGGCCCGCGCGCTGCGCGAGAGCGGCGCCGAGATCCTCGTCTCCTACCTGCCGGTAGGCTCGCAGAAGGCGGTGCAGGCCTACGCCGAGGCGTGTCTAGAGACCGGCGTCTCGCTCGTGAACTGCCTGCCCGTCTTCATCGTGTCGGACCCGCAGTGGGGCGAGCGCTTCCGCCAGGCTGGCATCCCCTGTGCCGGCGACGACATCAAGTCGCAGGTGGGCGCCACCATCGTGCACCGCCAGCTCGTGCGCCTGTTCGCGGACCGCGGCGTCAAGGTGGAGCGCACCTACCAGCTCAACACGGGCGGCAACACCGACTTCCTGAACATGCTGTCCCGCGAGCGGCTCGCGTCCAAGAAGATCTCCAAGACGGAAGCGGTCACCTCGCAGCTTCCGTACGACATCGGCGCCGACAACGTGCACATCGGCCCGAGCGACTACGTGCCGTTCCAGAACGACAACAAGGTGTGCTTCCTGCGCATCGAGGGCCGCGGGTTCGGTGGCGCCCCGATCGAGTTCGAGGCGCGCCTGTCGGTGCAGGACTCCCCGAACTCGGCAGGCATCGTGATCGACGTGATCCGCTACGTGCAGATCGCGCGCGAGCGCGGTCTCGCGGGTCCGCTGCTGCCGATCTCGGCCTACACGATGAAGCACCCGCCCGTGCAGATGCGGGACGTGGACGCCGCCCGTCAGATCGAGGCCTTCCTCGGCGAGCCGGACGGCGCATGAGGACCCGGTTGGGGGAGCGCGCCGACGATGGAGACGCTGCCCAGCGCCAGTGACCGTCCGTGCGTGCTGTGGGCCGTGCGGCCGCCCGCCGACGAGCGGGTGGCGCTCTTCGGCCTGACTCCCGTCGAGCGCACCGCCCTCGCCTTCGCGCGCGCCGGGGTGCGGCGCTTCCTCCTGGCGGGCGACCCCGCGACGGTAGCGGCGCTCGGGCGCGTGCTCGCCGCAGGCCCCTGCAAGCGCCTGCGCGTGCGCAGCGTCGACTCGCTCGCGCTGGCCTGCGCGGGCGACGGCCCGGTCCTGCTCGCGCGCGCCGACTGCCACTACGACCGCCAGCTCGTCCGGCGCTTCGTCGCGGAGACCGCCGGCGCCGTCGTGCCGATCGTCGCGGTCGACTTCCGCCCCGAAGCACGGGAGCGCGGCGCAGCGCTGCCCCAGGCGAGCGTCTGGAGCCGGGGGCCGCGCGCGCGCGTGCAGCAGGTGGGCCGCGCGCTGATGGGCGCCGACGGGGTCCTCGTCGGCCTCGCGCTCGCGACACCCGCCTTCCTGCGCGCGATCGACCGCCGCGCCCCGCTGCCCGCCCCGAACGACGACCAGGTCGACGACCCGGCGAGCCCGCCGCCCTCCGGGACGGCGACACCGGCGGCGGACGCGGCCGAGCGCGCCTGGCTGCGCGGGTTCGCGGCGCTGCTCACGCGCGAGCCCGTCGAGAGCTGGGCGGTACACGAGCGCTGGCAGCCCGTGCAGCGGCCCGAGGACGTGGCGCGCGCGCGGCGCGAGGTGCTGGCCGGCGCGGTGCGCGGCACCGACGGAATCGTCGCCCGCCACCTGAACCGGCCCATCTCGCTGCGCATCACGGAGCGGCTCCTCTCGCGGCCGGTGAAGCCCTGGCAGGTGAGCATCGCGAGCTTCGCGACGACGCTCGCGGCGGGGCTGTCGTTCGCGATCGGGCACGCCACCACGGGCGGCCTGCTCGCGCAGGCGGCGTCGGTGCTCGACGGGGTGGACGGCGAGCTGGCGCGCGTCCGCTACCAGGACTCGGCCTTCGGCGGCCTCTACGACGCGCTCCTCGACCGCGTGGGCGAAGCGGCCGTGATCGGCGGCATGACGGCCTACGCGTGGGCGATGGGCGCGGGGGCGTGGGCGGTCGCGCTCGGCTTCGCGGCGCTGGCCGGCAACAGCCTCTCGATGCTGGTCAAGGAGAAGTACGGAACGCAGTTCCTGCAGCCGTGGGCGAGCGAGCGCGAGGGGCGCTGGCGCTGGCTCCTGCTCGGCCGCGACGGCCGTCTCTTCCTGACCCTCGTCGCGGGCGTCACGGGACAGGTGGAGCTGGTGCTCGCCTATCTCGCGCTGGGCACCCACGTCCACGCGGGCGCCCGCATCGCAAGGATCCGGGCCGAGGCCTCGCGGGCGTAGGCCGGGGCAGGGACCACACACGAGAGGAGCGCCGATGGGCATGGTCTCGGAGTTCCGCGAGTTCGTCCAGCGCGGCAACGTGGTCGACATGGCGGTCGGCGTGGTCATGGGCGCGGCCTTCGGCCGGATCGTCTCGGCCCTGGTCGACGGGGTGCTGATGCCGCCGGTCGGGCTCGCCACGGGCGGCGTGAACTTCCGGGACCTGAAGCTCGCCATCGGCGGGACCGAGGCGGCACCGGTGACCCTGAGCTACGGGCTCCTGATCCAGAACGTGATCGACTTCCTGATCATCGCCTTCTGTGTTTTCCTCCTGGTGAAGGCGGTCAACCAGCTTCGCAAGCCCGAGCCGGCACCGGCGGCACCCGAGCCGCCGGAGGAGGTGAAGCTGCTGACGGAGATCCGCGATCTGCTGCGACGCAGCTAGGTGGCGGAGAACGACTCGCGGAGCCGGCGGTTCCGACGAGGAGGAGGTGAGGGAAATGAAGCGTGTTGCCATCACCACGGCGGTCCTGGCCCTCGGTCTCGGAGCCGTCGTTCTCGGAGGGCCCGTCGCGTGCGGCGGCCAGAGCGACACCGAGCGTGCCGCGCAGGAAGCGGCCGACAAGATGAAGGAGGCTGCCGACGCCGCGACCGAGGCGGCCCGGCAGGCCGCCGAGAGCACGCGGGACGCCGCGCAGAAGGCCGTCGAATCGGCGAAGCAGGCGGCCGACCAGGCGACCCAGGGCGCGCAGGACGCCGCCTCCGACGCGGCCGAGGGCGCGGGCGACGCGGCCCAGGCGACCGGCGACGCGGTCGCGGGTGCCGCCGAGGCCACCAAGGACGCCGCGGGCGCCGCCGTCGAGAAGACCGGCGAGGCGATGGACGCGGCGGGCGAGGCGATGCAGGACAAGCCGGCCGAGTAGCCGTCGCGCCCGGAGGCCGAAGGAGCGGGGACGCGGGCCGGAGCCCGCGTCCCCGCTCGCTTGCTTCCGGCCCGGGGCGAGGGGAAGCAGGTGCAGGACTTCGAACGGCTCGGCGCCTTCTACCTCGGCCGCCGCTTCGACCCCGAGGCGGGCCGCGCGGTCGCCGACGAGCCGCTGCTCTACGACGCCCGGGACCTCGTCACCCATGCCGTGATCGTGGGCATGACCGGCTCGGGCAAGACCGGGCTCGCCGTCGATCTGATCGAGGAGGCCGTGATCGACGGCATCCCGGTGCTCGCGGTCGATCCGAAGGGCGACCTCGGCAACCTCCTGCTCGCCTTCCCCCGGCTCGCGCCGGAGGACTTCGGGCCGTGGATCGACCCGGCCGAGGCGGCCCGCGAGGGCCGCGCGCCCGCGGAGCACGCGGCGGCCCTCGCGCAGCGCTGGCGCGAGGGGCTCGCGGAGTGGGGCCAGGAGCCGGCGCGGATCGCCCGCTTCGCAGCCGCCGCCGAGCGCGTGCTCTACACCCCCGGCAGCACCGCGGGCCGCCCGCTCGCGGCGCTGCGCTCGTTCGCGCCGCCCCCGGCCGCCCTCGCCGCCGACCCGGACGCGCTGCGCGAGAAGATCCTCGGCGCGGTGACGGGCGTGCTCGGGCTGGCCGGCGTCGACGCCGACCCGCTGCGCAGCCGCGAGCACGTGCTGCTCTCGAGCCTGCTCGAGCGCGCCTGGCGGGAAGGGCGCGCCCTCGACCTGCCCGGCCTGATCCGCGAGGTGCAGCGCCCGCCGCTCGAGCGCGTGGGCGCCCTCGACCTCGAGACCTTCTTCCCCGCCGCCGAGCGCACCCGGCTCGCGCTCGCGCTCAACAACCTGGCCGCCTCGCCGGCCTTCACCGCCTGGACCGAGGGCGACCCGCTCGACGTCGCGCGCCTGCTCCACACCGGCGACGGCCGCCCCCGGCTCTCGATCGTGTCGATCGCGCACCTCTCGGACGCCGAGCGCATGTTCGCGGTGACCCTGCTGCTCACGGAGGTGGTGGCCTGGATGCGCGCGCAGCGCGGCAGCAGCTCCCTGCGCGCGCTCCTCTACATGGACGAGGTGTTCGGCTTCTTCCCGCCGGTCGCGAACCCGCCGGCGAAGGAGCCGATGCTGACCCTGCTCAAGCAGGCGCGCGCCTTCGGTCTCGGGGTCGTCCTGGCGACGCAGAATCCGGTCGACCTCGACTACAAGGGCCTGGCGAACGCCGGCACCTGGTTCCTGGGCCGGCTCCAGACCGAGCGCGACAAGGCGCGCGTGCTCGAGGGGCTGGAGGGCGCCTCCGCCGCCTCGGGCGCGCGCTTCGACCACGCGCGGGTGGACGCGCTGCTCTCGAACCTCCCGAAGCGCGTGTTCCTGATGAGCAACGCCCACGAGGACGAGCCGGTGCTGTTCCAGACGCGCTGGGCGCTCTCGTACCTGGCGGGCCCGCTGACGCGCGAGCAGATCCGGCAGCTCGCGCAGCCGGCGGCCGGCGCCGCGCCCGCGAGCCCGCCCGCTGCGGGCGCGCCGGCTGCGGGCGCGCCGGCGGCGAGCCCTCCGCCCGCTGCGACCCCGCCGGCCGTGGGCCCTGCGCCGGCGGCGGGTACCGCGCCCGTCGAGGCCTCGGGAGGGCGCCCGCCGCCCGCGCCCGCGGGCGTCGCGGAGGGCTTCCTCGCCGCTCCCGCCGGCGCACTCCTGCGGCCGGCGCTGCTCGGGGTGGCGTCGCTGCACTTCACCGACCGGAAGGCGAATCTCGACCTCTGGCAGGACGTGGCCTGGCTCGCGCCGCTCGACGCCGGGAGCGAGGCCGCGCCCTGGGACGGCGCCCACGAGCTGCCCGCCGCTGCGCCCGCGCTCGCCGCGGAGCCGCCCGCCGGCGCGCGCTTCGCGCCGCTCCCGGCGGCGGCGGGGCGGGCCGCCAGCTACGAGCGCTGGCGCAAGCAGCTCGCAGCCCGGCTCCACCGCGCGCGCCCGCTGCGGCTCCTGCGCTGCGCCGACCCGAAGCTCGTCTCGGAGCCGGGCGAGAGCGAGGGCGCGTTCCGGGTGCGCCTGCGCGAGGCCCAGCGCGAGGCGCGCGACGCCGCCCTCGAAGCGCTGCGCGCTCGCCACGCACCGCGGCTCGCCCGGCTGCGCGATCGGATCGCCGACGCCGAGCAGCGTCATGCGCGCGAGCAGGAGCAGTACACGCAGCACAAGGTGCAGGCGGCGATCTCGATCGGCGCGAGCGTCGTCGGCGCGCTCTTCGGACGCAAGCTCGGCAGCGCCCGGAACGTGGGCCGGGTGACGACGGCCGCGCGCGGCGTGGGGCGTGCCGCCGACGAGCGCGGCGACGTGGCACGCGCCGGGGAGCGCATCGAGGACCTGCGCGAGCAGCTCGCCGCGCTCGAGCGCGAGCTCGAGGCCGAGCGCGAGCGGCTGGCGGCGACGCCCGACGCGGCGACGCTGCCGCTCGAGGAGCAGCTCGTCGCGCCCCGCAAGGCGGACATCGACGCGCGGCCGCTCGTGCTGGTCTGGACCGGGGAATGAGCAAGGGGGCTCGCAGCCAGCGCTGCGAGCCCCCTTCGTCGAGCGGGATCCCGGGCTAGAGGTCCTGCGGCTTGAGCGTCTTGCGCTTGTTGGCGAGCGCGCGGGCCTCGGCCTGCGCGATCTGCTGGCGCACGGCCGCGTCGAGCGCACCGTAGAAGTCACCGCCCACGTTGCACTTCCGGGTGGCGGCCTTCACGCGCGACTTCGAGATGATCAGCTCGCCCGAGCCCTTGGCGGCCTTCTTCGCCGCCTTCTTCCTCGCTGCCATCGTTCCCCCCAGATGGCGCGCCATGCGCGCCCGTTGCCAGGCCTGGATTCCGGTCCTGGCTTCTTGGCCTCGATTCCCGCCGAGCCCCCGAGCGGGCGGCGGCGAGCGCATCATACGGGTTCCCCTCCGCCCGGCAATGGCCGGGATGGCAATCTCGGGGGTCTGGAGGCAGAAACGAGGCCGTTCTCGACCTCGTGACGTCGGTGCGGCCGGGTCCTGGCGGCCGCCCCGGCGGCAGGTTTCCATCGGCGGCCCGCGCCGAGCTGATAGACTCGCCACTCCCGAGGAGGGAACCCATGAGCGACCTGCTCCGCCAGCCCCTGACCGAGCTCTGCGCGTCGCTCGCGCGGCGCGCGCTGTCGCCCGTCGAGCTGATGGAGGAGACCCTCGCGCGCATCGAGGCGGCGGACCCGAAGCTCAATGCCTTCGTGGCCATGCGGCCGCGCGAGGCGCTGCTCGCCGACGCGCGCGAGGCCGAGGCCCGCATCGGGCGCGGCGAGGCGAGGGCGCTCGAGGGCGTGCCGCTCGGCGTGAAGGACCTGGAGGACGCGGAGGGCCTCCCGACCACCTACGGCTCGCGGCCCTTCGCGGGCCACCGGCCCGAGCGCGACTCGGTCCAGGTCGAGCGCCTGCGGGCCGCCGGCGCGATCGTGGTCGGCAAGACCAACGCCCCCGAGTTCGGGTACACCGCGCTGACCAAGAACCTGCTCTTCGGGGTGACCCGCAATCCCTGGAACCTCGAACGCACCCCGGGCGGCTCGAGCGGCGGCTCGTCGGCCGCCATCGCCGGCTCGCTGATCCCGCTCGTGACCGCGAGCGACGGGGGCGGCTCGATCCGGATCCCCGCCACCTTCACCGGCTGCTTCGGCCACAAGCCGAGCTACGGCCGGATCCCGCACGCCCCCGAAGAGCTCTGGCCGATGGACGACACCGCCGTGGTGGGCCCCCTCACGCGCACGGTCGAGGACGCGGCCCTGCACCTCGACCTGACGGTCGGGGCGCACCCGCTCGACCCGAACTCGCTGCCCCACCCGGGCCTCTCCTACCGCGAGGTGCTGCGGCGCCTGCCGGCGGGGCTGCGCATCGGCTACTCGCCGGACCTCGGCTACGCGGTCGTGCAGTCCGACGTGGCCGAGGTCGTCGGCGAGGCCGTCCACGTCTTCGAAGGGCTCGGCCATCACCTCGAGCTCGTGAAGGGCGGCCCGCCCGAGCCGGGGCGCGACTGGGGCCTGATCGGGGTCTTCCAGCTCCTCGGGCGCCTCCACGAGCTCCTGCCCGATCGCGAGCAGGAGTTCGGCCGCTCGTTCATCGCGGGGGTGAAGCTCGGCGTCGAGATGACGCCGGTGCGCTTCGCGCAGTTCCGCCGCCGCCGCGAGGAGCTGAACCGCTGGTGCGCGGACTTCTTCGACCACCACGACCTGCTCCTGACCCCGACCGTTCCCTTCGACCCGCCCGCCGCGAAGGGCCCCCTGCCCGCCGAGGTCGAGGGGCGCGCGCAGCCGCAGGCGAACGTCGGCAGCTTCACGATGCCCTTCAACCTCTCCTGGCACCCCGCGGCGACGGTGCGGGCGGGGCTCTCGAAGGCAGGTCTCCCGGTGGGGCTCCAGATCATCGGGCCCCGCCACCGCGACGACCTGGTGCTGCAGGCGGCCTGGGCCTTCGAGCAGGTCCGACCGTGGGCGCACGCCTGGCCGGAGCCCTGAGGCGCGTGCGCGGGGCGCGCTGGCTCGGCGTGACGCTCGCCGTGCTCGGGGCGCTCGCCGCCGCCACCTACGTGGCGGGCGAGCAGAGCGAGAAGGTGGTGCTGCGCACGATCGACGCGGCCGGCACCGTGCACGAGACGAAGCTCTGGGTCGTGGACCTCGACGGCTCGCCGTGGGTGCGGGTGGCGAGGCCGGAGCGGGGCTGGTTCGCGCAGTTGCGCGACCGGCCGGTCGTGGAGCTGGTGCGCAACGGCGTCGCCCTCCCCTACCGGGCCATCGCGATCGAGGACCCGGCCGTGCGGACCCGGGTCGATGCCGCGTTCCGCGAGAAGTACGGGCTCGTCGACTGGTGGTACGGGCTGCTCCCGCGCCCTGACCCGCGCCCGATCCGGCTCGATCCGGCCAATGCCGGGCCGCGCGAGGCGATGGGACCCTAACCCGGGGAGACGGGAAGGCAGGCACTCGCCGCGTCGGGCATCATGGCGGGACGCTCCGTCCGGTGGCGGAGGCGATCCCGGAGGAACCCCTTGGCGCCCTTCCTGCGCTCCTACACGGCCGAGACCTACGCGCTGCTGCGCATCGTGACCGGCTTCCTCTTCCTCTGGCACGGCATGCAGAAGCTGGTCGGCTTCCCGGCCGCGATGCCGGAAGGCGCCGTACCGGGCTTCGTGATCTGGATCGGCGGGCCGATCGAGCTGATCGGCGGCTTCCTGGTGATGATCGGGCTCCAGACCCGCTGGGCCGCCTTCGTGTGCAGCGGGATGATGGCCGCCGCCTACTTCATGGCTCACGCGTTCAGCAGGGTCGGTGAGCTGGGCTTCGTCGGCCTCGTGCCGCTGAACAACGGCGGCGAGATGGCGGCGCTGTACTGCTTCGCCTTCCTCTTCATCGCAGCGAACGGCGGGGGGATCTGGAGCGTGGACGGGCGCAGCAGCGACGTGGTCACGACCCGGGCTCCGGCCCGCCCTTGAGCGGCCGGAGTCGCTCGCGGCGGACGAGCTTCGGGTTCGGGTCGCGCCCCGCCGTCTCGTCGAGCTTCCAGATCCCGGTGTCGGGGTGGAAGGCCTTCCAGGCGAACCAGTAGGCCTCGGTCACCTGGACGTCGTCGGGCGCCTCCCAGCGGAAGACCGAGAGGTCCGTCGAGTAGTCGATCTGGATCCTGCGGCCCTGGAAGCGGTCCTCGGCCCAGCCGCCCTCGCGGGTCAGCACGGAGCCCAGGTAGGCGCGCGCCTTGCCGCCCACCACCACGCCGAGCACCAGCTCCTTGGCGTGGAAGCGCGGGTCGCGCGCCTTCACGGGGTAGCGCACGGCGTTCTCGGTCAGATAGCGCTCGAAGGGGCTGCGGGCGTAGTCGATGCCCCGCGACGGCCGTTCGAGCACGCGCGTGCTCCCGACCCGCGTGCGCCAGCTCGTCAGGTCCTCCTGGCGGATGCGCACCCGCGTGAGCGTCTTGCCCGCGAGCGGCCCGCTCAGCGCGCGCCCCAGGAACTGCGACCAGAGGCTCTCCGTCTCGCGGTCGTAGAGGAGGAAGCCCGAGTTGTAGAGCAGGCCCGAGACCCCGAAGGTGAGCACCCGCCCGCCGACGGTACGCTCGAAGGCGAGCGGCACGCCGGTGAGGGGGTCCCAGGTGACGGCCAGCGGCACGCCCCCGACCACGTCGTTGGCGACCTGGTGGTAGTCCATCAGGTGCACCGGGTAGGCGCGCGCGTCGCCCTTCACGACGACGCCGAGCACGATCGTCGTGTCGTCCACCCAGGTCGCCTGCTCGGAGGGGACGAAGCGGGGCGCGTCGATGCTGTGGATCCCGTCGCGCGGCGGGCCGCCCGGGACGATGTCGTCGCGGTCCACGGTCTGCCGGCTGATCGTGAAGCCGTTGAGCCGCTCCTCCCCGCTCGTCTCGGCAGCGGACGCGGGCGGCGGCGCGGCGAGGAGCACGAGCAGGCAGGCGAGCGCGCGCCGCGCGCTCATCGCCCGTCCGCCACCGCCGCCACGCTCTCGGTGACGATGCCGAGCAGCTCGTCGAGGTCGGCGTCGGAGATCACGAGCGGAGGCGCGACGTACACCACGTTCCCGAGCGGGCGCAGATAGGCGCCGCGCCGGCGCGCCTCCTCGAAGACGCGCCAGCCGGCACGCGCCAGGTAGCCCGCGTCGCCCGCGAGGTCGAGCGCGCCGATCATGCCGAGCGCGCGCGTGCGGGCGACGCCGGGCAGCGCGCCTAGCCCCTCGAAGCAACGCGCGATGCGCGCGGCCCTGGGCAGCGCCCCCGCGAGCACCTTCTCCTCCTCGTAGACGCGCAGCACCTCGAGCGCGACCGCGGCGCCGAGCGGGTTGCCGCAGAAGGAGTGCCCGTAGAAGAAGGCGCGCTCGGGTGCGCCCCGGAAGCCCTCGAAGACGCGGCGCGTGGCGAGCGTCGCGGCCATCGGAAGCATGCCGCCCGAGAAGCCCTTGGCGGTGCACAGCAGGTCCGGCGCGACGCCCGCGTGCTGGCAGGCCCACATCGGGCCGCTGCGGCCGTAGCCGGCGAAGACCTCGTCGGCGACCAGGAACAGGTCGTGACGGTCGCACAGCTCGCGGACGGCGCGCAGATACGCGGGGTCGTAGATCCGCATCCCCGCGGCGCCCTGGACCATCGGCTCGACGACCACGGCGGCGATCCGCTCCTGCTCGCGCGCGAGGACGCTGGCGAGCGTTTCGACCGCTGCGTCGAGCGAGACCTCCGGATCGCCCGGAGACGGGACGTGGAGAACCTCGGCGAGCGCGCCGGCGAAGGGCCGCCGGAAGACCTCGACGCCGCCGAGTGCGGTGCAGCCGAGCGTCTCGCCGTGGAAGCCCCCGTCGAGCGCCACGAAGGCGCGCCGGCCGGGCCGCCCGTTCTGGGCCCAGTACTGGAGCGCGAGCTTGAGCGCCACCTCGACCGCGGTCGAGCCGTCGTCGCTGTAGAAGACGTGCTCGAGGCCGGCGCGGCCCGGGCTCCGCGGAGCGACGGCGCACAGCGCCTCCGCGAGCTCCGCCGCCGGCGCATGCGTGACCCCGGCCAGCGACACGTGCGCAAACGCGCGCGCCTGGCGCTCGAGCGCCGCCACCAGCCGCGG
Organism: Deltaproteobacteria bacterium; assembly: GCA_035063765.1. Taxonomy (NCBI): domain Bacteria; kingdom Pseudomonadati; phylum Myxococcota; class Myxococcia; species Deltaproteobacteria bacterium. The sequence continues at coordinate 132,788 of JAPSFT010000008.1, read as the reverse complement.
GTGGCCGTGACCGAGCGCCGCCACCCACCACGAGGAGTTCGCGTCGAGGTACGAGCGCCCGTCGGCGTCGTAGAGGCGCGCGCCCTCGGCGCGCACCACCACGAGCGGGTCTACGCGCTCCGCGTACTCGTCCATCGCGGTGTACGGGTGCCAGACCCGCCGCTTGTCGAGGGCGACGATCCGCTCGCGGTCCATCGGCCTCCGGAAGCCCGGCTAGAGGGCCAGCTCCGCCAGCGTGCGCAGCGCCTCGGGCTGGCCGGCGCCGACCAGCAGCGTCTTCACGGGCGAGGCCTTCCACGCTTCGAGGCGGTCGCGGATGCGCTCCTTCGGGCCGAGCAGCGCGATCGAGTCGACCAGCGCATCCGGCACCTTCGCCATCGCCTCGGCCTTCTTGCCCGCGAGATAGAGGTCCTGGATCTCGACGGCGGCCTGCTCGTAGCCGAGGCGCTTGGCGTAGTCGTTGTAGAAGTTCTTGCCGCGTGCGCCCATGCCGCCGATGTAGAGCGCGAGCATGCCCTTCACCGGCATGCGGCAGCGATCGAGATCGTCGCCGACGATGCAGGTGACGAAGGGCGCGACGTCGAAGTGGGCGAGCGACTTGCCGCCGCCCGCCTTCTGGAAGCCCTTCTCGAGGTGTGGCGCCAGCAGGTCCCAGCGCTCCGGGTTCATCCAGACGGGGATCAGCCCGTCGGCGACCTCGGCGCTGCACGCGATCCCGGCCGGCCCGATCGAGGCGGTGTAGATCGGCAGGTCCTTGCGCCCGTGCAGGATGCTCTTCAGCGGCTTGCCGAGCCCGCTCGCGCCCGGCCCGTGGTAGGGGATCTCGTAGTGCTCGCCCTTCCACTCGAGCGGCACCTCGCGGGCCAGGATCTTGCGGATGATCTGGACGTACTCGCGGGTGCGGGTGAGGGGCTTGCCGTAGGCGACCCCGTGCCAGCCCTCGACGACCTGCGGTCCCGACGGCCCGAGGCCCAGGATGAAGCGCCCGCCCGACATGGCGTCGAGGGTCATCGCGGTCATCGCGGTCATCGCCGGGGTGCGGGCCGGCATCTGCATGATCGCGGTGCCGAGCTGGATCTTCGTCGTGAAGGCGGCGATGTAGGCGAGCGGCGAGACGGCGTCGGAGCCGTAGGCCTCGGCGCTCCACACCGACCAGAAGCCGAGGCGCTCGGCCTCGAGGATCAGGTCGCGGTTGATCTGCATCGAGGCACCGGAGTAGCCGGCGGTGAGACCCAGGCGGAGGGAGGGCATGCGGGGGGCTCCTTGTGACGCGAGGTGCGCGTAGGATAGCTCCCGGTGGACCCGCCGCCGAGCTTGCCCACCTCAGGCGCGGCGGTCAGCCTGCCGATCGGACACGAATCGGGGGCCGGCCGTGTCGATCCTGCTGCTCGCCTGGGTGTTCCTCGCGTCGTTCGCGACGACCCTGCTCGTGGCCGGCGCCGGGTCGCGGCTCGCGAAGCGCGGGCTCGCGGCCTTCCTGCGGCGGCGCCGTGCCGACGAGACGCCCTGCGCCGGCGGCCTCGCCGCCGCACCCGGCGCGATCCATCTGCTCCCCGCCGGCGGCGAGCCGTGGAAGCGCAGCCGGGCGGCGGGGCGCCTCGTGCGAGGCTTCGCGCGCGAGGGCTTCCGCAGCGCCGGCGTCTTCGCGATCCCCGAGATCCCGGGCACGCGGGTGGAGCTCTTCGCCCACCCCGGCCAGCGACTGATCGGGGCCGTCCACGAGGACCGCAGGGCCCGACACTGGGTCGATGTCAGCGAGCGGCGCAGCGACGGCTCGACCGTGACCTGGAGCAGCGCACGTCCCACCGGCCTCGATCCGCGCCCCGGCCATCCGCGCTTCCACGTCCCGGGCGCATCGCCCGCCGCCCTCGTCGCCCGCGCGCTGCGCGAGCGCGCTCCCGCTCCCGCCGAGGAGGTGCACCCGGCCGAGCTCGAGGCGCTCTTCGAGCGCGCCCATGCCGAGGAGGCGGAGTGGCGCCACCGCCAGGACGGCGCCGCCTGACCGCTCGCGCCGTCGCTCAGCGCGGCGGCAGCGAGAAGCGCATCCCGTCCTCGCCGAGCGTCACCTCGCCGTCGTAGACGTCCGGGACCCCGGCAAGGAAGACCCGGCGCAGGAGCGCGTTCGGCGGCGCCGGCACCAGGTGGGTCAGCACCAGGTGCGGGACGCCGGCCTCGCGGGCGGCCTCGGCGGCCTCGACGGGGCTCGTGTGGTAGCCGGGGATGTCGCCGGCGAGCTTCGCCACCCGCTCGCGGCCGAGCCGGCGCGCCACCGTGGCCGCGCGCTCGACCATCGCGCGGTTCAGGGCTTCGTGTACGAGCAGGTCCGCGCCCCGCGCGTTGGCGACGAGGCTCGCGCTCCTGCGCGTGTCGCCCGAGACCACGACCGAGCGGCCGGCGAAGTCGAAGCGGTAGCCGACCGCCGGGTGGACCGGCTCGTGGTCTACGGCGAACATCGTGACGCGCAGGCCGTCGCGCTCGAAGACCGGCGTCGCGGCCGTGCCCTCCGGCAGCGGGAGCTCGCGGGCCACGGCGCTGGCAGCGGCGCGCGGCATCCAGCGCTCGCCGTGGTGGGCGACGCGCGCCTCGACGTCGGCCGCGTAGGCCTCGCCGAAGCCGGCCACCACGCGGGCCGTCCCGGGCGGGCCGAAGACCTCGAGCGGCGCGGCGCGCCCGGCGATCCAGCTCTGGGTCGTCGCCTCGCCGAGGTCGCCGATGTGGTCGGAGTGGAAGTGCGTGAGCAGGACCGCGTCGACGTGCCCGATCGGGAGGTTCGCGAGGTCGAGCACCTCCCACGAGCCCGGCCCGACGTCCACGAGCACGAAGTGGCCGCCCGCGATCACGGCCGTGCAGGCGGCCGCCCGCGCCGGGTCGGGCAGCGGCGAGCCGGTTCCGCAGAGCACCACCTGGAGGTCCGGCGAACGGAGGACCGACTCGTCCACGCGCGTGAGGTTGCGCTCGATCTGGCGCTCGACGACGCGCTCGCAGCCGGGCGCCGCGGCGAGCACGGTGGCGGCGAGCAGGGAGAGCCGGAGCGGCCGGGTCATGGCTTGTCCTCCCATCGGGCGGCGGGCCCGACCTCCGGCGGAGGGTCGGGGACCTGCCCCGGGGCCGCAAAACCCGGGCGGGGCACGGGCTCTGGTACCGTCCCGCCGATCTCCACCGGAGACTGCGCGCATGCCGGGGCCCATGGACGGAATCCGCATCGTGGACGCGTCGGCGATCCTCTCGGGTCCGCTGGCGACGATGATCCTGGCCGACCAGGGCGCCGAGGTGATCAAGGTCGAGCCGCCGGGGATCGGCGACCTCCTGCGGCTCGCCCCGTTCCGGCGCGGCGACCTCGGCGCCTTCTTCGTGAACAGCAACCGCGGCAAGCGCTCGGTGGTCCTCGACCTCCGCAAGCCGCAGGCGCGCGAGGTCCTGCTGCGGCTCGTCGCGGACGCCGACGTGTTCGTGCAGAACTTCCGGCCGGGCGCCGTCGAGCGGCTCGGCATCGCCGAGCCCGATCTGCGGCGCGTGAAGCCGGACCTCGTCTACTGCTCGATCAGCGGCTACGGCGACGGGGGGCCCTACCACCGGCGGCGCGTCTACGACCCGATCCTCCAGGGCCTCTCCGGCCACGTCGCGATCCAGAAGAACCCCGACGTGCCGGTCCCCGACCTGATCCGACACGTCGTGGTGGACAAGGCCTCGGCCTGGGCCGCGGCGCAGGCCATCACCGCCGCGCTCTTTGCGCGCGCACGCGGCGCCGGCGGCCAGCACATCCGCATCGCGATGCTCGACGCCTCGCTGGCCTTCCTGTGGCCGGACGGGATGATGGCCCACACGATGGTCGGCGACGGCGTCGCGCCCGGCCCCACGCTCTACGAGATCTACCGCCTCACCGAGACGGCCGACGGGCACCTCGTCTACTTCACGGCCTCCGACTCCGAGTTCCACGGCCTGTTCCGCGCGCTCGGCCGGCCGGAGCTCTGCGACGACCCGCGCTTCACGCTCTGGGAGCGCGGCAAGCACGCCGAGGTGCTGGGCGCCATCCTCTACGAGGAGTTCCGCAAGTGGCCGACGCGCGAGATCCTGGCGCGGCTGGTCGCCGAGGACGTGCCGGCCGGCCCGGTGAGCACGCTCGAGGAGGTGCTCGACGACCCCCAGGTGCGCCACAACGGCAGCATCGTCGAGATCGACCACCCCCACGCCGGCCGGATCCGCCAGCCGGTGCCGCCGGCGCGCTTCGAGCGCACGCCGTCGGCGATCGGCCGCCCCGCGCCGCGGCTCGGCGAGCACACCGACGAGGTGCTGGCGGAGCTCGGCTACGACGAGGCGGCGCGCGGCGCGCTGCGCGCGGAAGGCGCGATCGGCTGAGCGGCCGCGCGGGGCGGGTGGGAGCGCGGCCACACGCGCGCTACGCCGCCGGAGACGCCACCTCGATCCCGCCGACCGGCAGCTCGATCACGAAGCGGCTCCCCGCGCCCGGCTCCGCCTCCACCCAGATCCGCCCGCCGTGGCGCTCGATGATGCCGTGCGAGAGCGAGAGCCCGAGGCCGGTGCCCTGGCCGACCGGTTTGGTGGTGAAGAAGGGCTCGAAGACGCGGTCGCGCATCTCGGGCGGGATGCCGGGGCCTTCGTCCGCGAACTCGAGACGCACGTGCCCGGCGTCGAGGACGCGGGTGCGGACGCGGATCCGGCCCTGGTCGCCCATCGCGTCGCAGGCGTTGATCAGGAGGTTCATGAAGACCTGGTTGAGCTGGCCGGCGTGGCAGCGCACGCGCGGCAGCTCGCCGAAATCGCGCTGCACCTCGATGCCGCACTTCGCACGCGGCTCCATCAGCTTGATCGTCCCCTCGATCTCGCCGTTGAGATCGACCTCCTGGAGCTCGGCCTGGTCCATGCGCGAGAAGCTGCGCAGGTCGGCCACGATCTGCTTGACCCGTTGGGTGCCCTCGCGGCTGCGCGAGAGCAGCTTGGCGATCGCCTCGCGCACGCGCGTGTCGTCGCCCCCGTGCTCCTGGATCGATACCAGCTTGGCCACGTACTCCTCGAGCAGCTTCAGGTTGGCGTGGACGAAGCCGATCGGGTTGTTGAGCTCGTGCGCCACGCCGGCCACGAGCTGGCCGAGCGTGCGCATCTTCTCGCTCTGCACGAGCAGCGCCTGGGTGTCGCGCAGCTCGCGGGTGCGCTCCTCGACGCGCGCCTCGAGCGTCTCGTTGAGCTTCGCGATCTCGTCGAAGGCGCGCGCGTTCTCGATCGCGATCGAGCTCTGGTTGGCGAGGGTCAGGAGGAGCTGGCGGTCGTCGGGACCGAAGCGCTCCCCCGACGTCTTGCGGCCCACCGCGATCACGCCGAGCAGGTCCACCCCGAAGAGCACCGGCACCAGCAGCACGACGTCGAGCCGGTCGAAGAGCTCGAGGCACGCCTCGCGCATGCGCGGGTCGGGCTCGTGGTCGACGTCGCCGCGCGAGACGTCCTCGCGGCGCATCCAGAGGTACTTGCAGACCGGGTGCTCCATCGCGAGCGCGAACGCGCCCAGCTCGACCGGCCAGCTCCCGCCGGCCGCCTCGGGGTGCAGGGTGCGGTCGTCTTCGGCGAGCAGCAGCACCAGCGAGCGCTCGACCCCCATCGCCTCGGTGAGCGCGCGCACGATCCGCTCGACGATCTCCTTGATCGACAGCATCGAGACCATCGCCTCGGAGATCTCGCGCACGGTCTGGCGGTAGCGCCCCTGGTCGCGGTCGAAGACGCGGTCGACGACGCTCTGCACGCGGCTGCGCAGGGGATTGAAGGTGAGGATCGCGAAGAACACGAAGAGCATCGTGAAGCGTGGCGAGCGCGCGTCCATGTGGAGCTTCACGAGCGTGGCGTCGGCGGCGGCGATCAGGAAGGCGTAGACGCCGGTGATCGCGAGGGTGGCGGCGCCGTAGGCCACCGAGGAGCGCGCCAGGTGCCGGATGTCGAAGAGCTCCCGGCGCACGATCCCGTAGGCCACCGAGACCGGGAACACGACGAACCAGAGCAGCGCCAGGTAGATCGGGAAGCCCGTGTCGAGCACGCTGTCCACGAGCAGGAGGCTCAACACCGGCACGAACGAGACCAGCGCGCCGAAGAGCATCACGTCGGCGCGGTCGGCGTTCTCGTCGCGGCGGCGGCGCTTGCGTTCCCAGGCCAGCAGGCCGCAGCACGCGAGACCCAGCGCGCACACGAAGTAGAAGGCGATCGACTGGATCGTGAAGTAGGGGATCCGGCCCGGCCCCTCGAGCCAGACCAGCGGCGCCGCCAGCAGCGCCAGCACCCAGGGCAGTCGCCGCAGCCACCGGCGCTGCGCGATCCACGACGGCTCGAAGGGGAAGGTCGTGAAGAGCTGGAAGGTGGCGGCGCCGAGCAACCCGAAGTTCATCGCGTTGCGCTGGTAGCCGGCCGTCTGCCGGAAGGTGTCGAAGGACAGGAACATCTGCGCAGCCATCGCGGCACAGAAGAGCGCGAAGGACCAGGACTCGTAGCGGTCGCGGCGCAGCAGCCAGACCAGGAGTCCGACGCAGAGATAGGTACATCCGACGGCCAGCGAGGCGAGATAGATCGGGACGAACGCCGCCGCGCCGGTGGCCGCGGGCACGGGGTGCAGATCCAGCTCGAAGGTCCGGCCCTGCTTGGTCGACAGGCCGTAGCGGTTGGCGCCGCCGGGGCGCAGGTCGCGCCAGTGCCCCTCCCGGCCCCAGCGCAGGTAGTGGAGCCCGTCGATCGTCTCGAGGCGATGACCGGGGCGGACGCCCGCCGCCCGGGCCTCCTCGCTCGCGCCGGTGATGGTGACGCGCGCCGAGGTGCTGGTCTGGAAGGGGATCGTGTAGCCGGTGTGGAAGAGCGTGGCGCGCAGGAAGGCGAAGAGCGCCAGCGCCGCCCAGGCGAAGGCGAGCCACACGGTGGCGCGCCGGAAGCGCAGTCCGGGCCGGGGAAGGCTCATCGTGGTCGGGCTCCCCACCGGCGAGGGTACGCGCCGCGTTCCACGCCCGTCAAACCGCTTCGCCCGCGCCGTCGGCGAGCGGCCTGGCCACCAGCGGCAGCTCGATCACGAAGGTCGTCCCTTCCCCCGGCGCCGAGCCGACCAGCATGCGCCCCCCATGGCGCTCGACGATGCCGTAGGAGATCGACAGGCCGAGGCCCGTCCCCTTGCCGACCGGCTTGGTGGTGAAGAAGGGCTCGAACAGCCGCGCCTGCACGTCGGGCGGGATGCCCGGGCCGTCGTCGTGGAACTCGAGGCGCACGCCCACGGGCTCCTTGCGCGCGCCGGTGCGCACCCGCGTCCGGACCCGGATCCGGCCCTTGCCGTCGAGCTCGTCGCAGGCGTTCATGAGCAGGTTCATGAACACCTGGTTGAGCTGCCCGGCGTAGCAGCGCACGCGCGGCAGCGGCGCGTAGTCGCGCACCAGCTCGATGCCGTCGCGCAGGCGCGCCTCCATCAGCGCGATCGTGCGGTCGAGCTCCTCGTTCAGGTCCACGTCGGCGAGCGCGGCGTGGTCCATGCGCGAGAAGGTGCGCAGGTCCTGCACGATCTTGGTGACCCGCTCGGTGCCCTCGCGGCTGCGCGCCAGGAGCTTCTCGATCGCAGCCTCGATCTTCGAGGTGTCCTCGCCCGCGCGCTGCGCCGACACCAGCCGCCGGCTGTACTCCTGGAGGAGCTGGAGGTTCGCGTGCACGAAGCCGATCGGGTTGTTGAGCTCGTGGGCGACGCCCGCCACGAGCTGGCCCAGCGAACGCATCTTCTCGCTTTGCATGAGCTGGGATTGCGCGTCGTGCAGCTCGCGCGTGCGCTCCTCCACGCGCGCCTCGAGCGTGGCGTTCAGGTCGGCGATCTCGCCGAAGGCGCGCGCGTTCTGGATCGCGATCGAGCTCTGGTTGGCCAGCGTCATCAGGAGCTGGCGATCCTCGGCGCCGAGCCGCTCGCCCGAGAACTTGTGGCCGACCCCGATCGCACCGAGCAGGTCCGCCCCGTAGGGGATCGGTACGACCAGCTCGACCTCGAGCTGGTCGAAGACGTCGCGGCAGTGCTCGCGCAGCTCGAGGTCCGGCTCGTCGTCGAAGTCGCTGCGCGCGAGCGCGTCGCGCCGCGCGAGCAGGCGCGCGCAGAGCGGGTGGCCGAGCGGGAGCGAGAGCCCGAGCGCCTCCTCCTCCCACTCGCCGCGCGAGGCCACCGGGACCAGCCGGCGGCGCCCCTCGTCCTGGAGCAGGACCACGGCGCGCGTGACGCCCATCGTCTCGGTGAGCGCCACCAGGATGCGGTCCACCACCTCCTTGGTCGAGAGCATGGAGACCATCGCCTCCGAGATCTCGCGGACGGCGCGCCGGTAGAGCGCGTAGTCGCGGTCGAAGAGGCGGTTCACGAGCCGCTGCATGCGGTCGCGCAGCGGGTTGAAGGCGAGGATCGCCCCGAAGAGGAACGCCACCGAGAACCCCGGCGAGCGCGCGTCCAGGCTGAAGCGGCTCACCACCGCGTCCGCGAAGATGATCAGGAAGGCGTAGATGCCCGTGATCGCGAGCGTCACGGCGCCGTAGGCGGCGCTCGACTTCGCCACCACCCGGATCTCGAAGAGCTGCCGCCGCACGATCCCGTAGCCCACCGCCACCGGGAACACGAAGAAGGAGAGCAGGCCCAGGTACCAGGGGAAGGGCGCGGCCAGGAGCTCCTCCGCCAGCAGCGCGAGCGTCGCCGGCAGGAAGCTCACCAGCGCGCCGAGCAGCATCACGTCGGCACGGTCGGCGGCCTTCGTCTCGCGCAGCCGGCGCCGCTCGCTCATCGCGACGAGCAGCGAGGCGAGCGAGAGCGCGATCGTGAACCAGAGCGCCGCCGGCTTGCCGACCTGCCAGCGCAGGCCGAGCGCGCCCTCGCTGGCGGCGAGCAGACCGATCGGGAGGGCCAGCACGAAGGGCAGCGACCGCACCCAGGGCTGGCGCACCACCCACGGTGGCTCGGAGGGATACGACGTGAAGAGCTGGAAGGTGGCGGCCCCGACGACGGGCAGGTTCAGCCAGTAGAGGAGCCAGGGGGATCCCCGCGGCCGCGGGGGCAGCAGGAGCTGGGCGCCCATCGCGCAGCAGAACAGGAACAGCGCCCAGGTCTCGCCGCGATCCGGCCGCAGGCGCCAGACGACCGCCCCGACCAGCAGGTAGACGAGACCGATCAGGGGTAGCGCGACCTGGACCACCGCGAGCGCGGCCGGCACGAGCCGGTCGGGGGCGACCGGCGGGAGCGCCACCTCGAGGATCCCCTCGTCGCGCGCCCGGCGGATGCGATAGCGGTTGGTGGCTCCGGGGCGCAGGCGCCCGGGCTCGAGGAGCGCGCGCTCGACGGGAAGGCCGTCGATCGCGAGCAGCCGGTCGCCGGGGCGCACGCCGGCGGCCGCCGCCTCCGCGCTCACCGCCGAGATGCGCCACGGCTCGCTCGCGGCGCCCCCCACGAGGAGCGGCGGGACCAGGTCCTCGCGGCCGACGACCCGCTCCGCGACGGCGAAGCCCAGCGCCAGCAGCGCCCAGCCCAAGGCCAGCAGCGCCGTGACCCGCCGGAAGCGCAGGGTCGCGTTGCGGTTCATCTCGCTCCCGAGCCTGACCAGAGGGGCGCCCGGGCGGGATGGTACGGAGCCGCTCGGCCGCCCGTCAAACCGGCGCCGGAGCGCTGCTTTTCAGCGGGCTCGCTGCTGCGCCTCGAACTCCACCAGGACGGGGTCGGCAACGGCGTTCGAGCCGTAGTTGTAGCCGCGGTTGTTGAGCACGACGGCGTCGCCCCCGCCCGACGCCGCCGCCTCGGCCGCGAGCATGGCGCGGACCTGGGCGATCCTCTCCGCGGTCTGCGCCCGCGCCGAACGCCGCGCGGGATCGTCGGCGCGACAGGTCGAGGCCTCGCTCGGGCCGGGCAGCAGCGGCGCCGAGAGCCAGTCGGTCGAGAGCGGGTGCGCCGGCTCGCCGGCGCGCGCCGCGGGCATCGGCGCGAGCATGAGCGCGGCGCCAAGGATGAGGGCGGCGAGGATCCGGCTCGTCATGGGGGCCTCCGTGATCGCTTCCCGGCCCCCTCGTTTCGGCCGGCCGCGCCGGCGCCTTGACGGCGCGCCCCTGCGTCCTCGTTGCAGGCGCGCTGCCGGCAGGCGGCAGGACGGACGTCCAGGTGGTGTTCCCGCTCTCGGCGGTGCTGCACTAGGATGGGCGCGCCATGGAGCTTCGCGCGCTCGCCCGGGACGTCTATGCCTGTCTCCAGGAAGATCGTGGCCTGGGTTGCAGCAACTCCGGGCTGGTGGCTCGCGGTGGCGGCCTCGTGGTGGACACGTTCTGGGACCTGCCGCATACGCGCCGGCTGATCGAGACCTACGCGGAGGTCTGGACGGAGCCGGCGCGCCGGGTCGTGAACACGCACCACAACGGCGACCACTGCTGGGGCAACCAGCTCTTCGCCGGCGCCGAGATCATCGGCCACCGGCGCTGCCGCGAGCGCTTCGCGGCCGACGGCTCGCCCGAGGGCCTCGAGGCGGTGAAGGGCCTCGCGGGCAAGCCCGGCGTGGACGAGGCGCTCGCCGAGCTCGGACGGCGCCTCGCCGGCTGGGACTTCCGCGGCATCGAGCTCACCCCCCCCACCACCGTGCTCGACGAGCGGCTCGAGCTCGACCTCGACGGGCTGGCCGCCCACCTGCTCTACGTGGGGCCGGCCCACACGGCCGGCGACCTGATCGTGCACCTGCCGGAGCGCGGCGTGCTCTTCGCGGGCGACGTACTCTTCCGCCTGTGCACGCCCATCGGCTGGGAGGGAAGCTACGCCCAGTGGTGTGAGGCGCTCGACCGGATCGTCGCGCTCGCACCCGAGACGATCGTACCGGGCCACGGACCGCTCTGCGGCGTCGAGGGGGCACGCGAGCTCAAGGCCTACCTCGAGTACGTGCTGGCCGAGAGCCGGCGCCATTTCGCGGCGGGGCTCCCCGCCCTCGAGGCTGCGCGCAAGATCGAGCTCGGCCCCTACGCCGGCTGGACCGAGCCCGAGCGCCTGTACTTCAACGTGGCGCGTGCCTACCGCGAGCTCGAGGGGGCGGCCTGGGACGCGCCGATCGACGTCGGCGAGCGCTTCCGCGGCATGATGGCCCTCGCCCGTGACGGCGGCGACGGGGGCGATCGGTAGCTCGGCGGAGGGGTCCTCTCCAGCAGATTCCTCGCGAACGCAGTCGTCGCCGTGGTTCGGTTCGCCGCTCCGGGCCCTGGCGCCGCTGACCGAGAGCTCGATCCGCTCCCAGGCGCCTACGCCATTCCGCCAACCCGGCGCGATCGCTCGCGAAACCCCTGCTTTCCACCGTCTAGGCCGGGCCGTCGATGGACCCGCGCCCGGACTCCCGGCACAAGCGTGGCTGGAGCGGCCGCCCCCGCTGCGAGGTCGTGGTGACCGGGCGCCGCCGGGCCGCAGTGCGCGGATGGGAGAACGGGATGGACTCGCGACGACGGATCGCTCTCCGGTTGGCATTCTCGACGGTGAGCCTGTTTGCGATGGGGGCAGCCGTGCCATCGCCGGCGATCGCCCAGCTCACCGAAGCCGAGATCTTCCTCGAGCTCAACGACACGGACGGCGACCTGGGGCTCCACGTGGCAATCGACGGGGCGCCCTACACGCGGCTGCGGATCGAGGATCCGAAGGAACGCCTGATCCTGGCCCTCCGCGGGGACGGGGGGCTCCTGCGGCAGGGACTCACGCAGCTCTTCCTGGAGAGCGCGGAGCCGAGCTTCGACGAGCTCTCCCCCGGGCGGTTCTTCCGTCGCTTCCCCGAGGGCCCCTACGAGATCGAGGTGATCCGGGGCCGGCGCGAGCTCGAGGCGACGGCCGAGCTCAGCCACGTGCTGGCCGCGCCGCCCTCGGCCGTCACCGTGTCGGGGCTCCCGGCCGCGGAGGACTGCGACGCCGTGCCGCTGCCGCGGGTGCGGGAGCCCGTCGTGATCGGGTGGGAGCCGGTCACGGGGCCACACCCCGAGATCGGCCGCTCCGGGCCGGTCGAGATCGAGCGCTACCAGCTCTTCGTCGAGCAGGGCGACGTGAAGTTCGCGGTGGACCTGCCGCCCTCGCGGACGGAGTTCGAGGTGCCCGCGGAGATCCTGGCCACCCGTGGCGTCTTCAAGTTCGAGATCATCGCCCGCACCACGGAGCGCAACAACACGGCCATCGAGAGCTGCTTCGTGCTCCAGTAGCCAGGCGCCCGCCCGGTGTGGAGCGCCGGGCGGGCCTTCCTTCAGGCGCCGCCTCGGGGCACAGCGGGATCCTGTGCGGGCAGCAGGTCCTCCAGGAAGTACGCGCAGAAGGCGCTGCGACCGGGCATGCCCGACTTCTGGTACGCGGCGCGCGCCTGGTGGCGGACGGTCGCCTCGGTGGTGCCGCGCAGGCTCGCGATCTCGCCGTGGGAGAAGCCCTTGAGCATCAGCAGGCCCACCTCGCGCTCGGAGGGCGTGAGCTGCCACTCCTCGAACTGCTTCTCGATCTCCTGGCCGAGCCCGAGCAGGTAGCCCTGGGCCCGCTCGCGCCAGACCGCGCCCTCGGCGCGTGCCATCTGGAGGTCCTGCGCAAGCGCGTCCTTCTCCCGGCGCTCGCGCTGGAAGCTTCCCGACAAGAGCGCGACGCCAGTGGCGGACGCCACGATCAGCGCGATCTCCAGGGCGTCGCCGAGGCGCTCGCCGAGCGAGACGCGCTCCTCCTCGGTCACGAAGTCGACCGTCATCAGGAGCACGAAGGCCCCCACGCCGAGCAGGCTCCACCAGATCCGCAGCGATCTCTCGCTCGCCATGACGCTCCTCACGGACCCCTCAGAACGCATAGCGCAGCGACACGAAGCCCCCGAAGGTCCACTCCCCCCGGTCGGCTTCGAAGGCCCGCCCGGCCCGGAATGCGGACCCGACCAGCTCCAGCTCGAAGTGTGTCCACTCCTCGAGCGCCAGGACCAGGTCCAGCTCGTGCCCGACATCGCGGCTCGTGCCGCCGAGCTCGCTGTCGAAGCGGATGCTGCGCAGCGTCTCCGCGGGCTCGGCCTGCCGATAGTGGTGGTAGACGAGGTCGAGGGAGCTCGAGCGGAGGAACGAGAGGCCGGCGCCGGCGGTCGCGATGTCGAGGTTGGAGAGCTCGGGCTCGAGCAGGACCCCGTAGTGGGAGAAGCGCTGTACACCGCCGAACCCGGCCTCGTTGGTCTCGAGGCCGCTCTGCCGGAAGCTCCGGTCGCGGTCCGGCCCGGGCGACGAGTCGCCCGAGCCGTGGGCATGGCCCACGAAGAGCCGCGGCTCGCCGGCGAGCGGCAGGATCCACGAGAGCCCAGCGTCCACGGCCCAGCCGCGCAGGTCGATCCGCTGCATCTCGCCCGCGACGCTCCGGCCGAGCTCGTCCGTCTCGAACGGCAGGAGGCGCTCCTCGCCGGCCACGAGGGCCGCATCGAGCCAGTAGCCGAGGCGACCCGGCCGCCCGAGAGCGACGACGCCCATCCCCCGCAGGCCCAGCCAGCCGAGCCGGGCATCGCTCTCGTCCTGGCGGTCCTCGTCGACGAGCTTCCCCGCGATCTCCTGGGGCGAGAAGTCGTCCTGGTAGAGCAGGAAGACCTCGAGCACGTGACCCTGGCGCCAGTCCCAGGAGGCCTCGCCGAACAGCCGCAGCACGTCCTCGAAGCTCGGCTCGATGGCGCTTGCGTCCGAGCGGCTCGGCCCCAGCTCGTAGGCTGCCGCGAAGGAGATCGAGACCTCGCCGGCCTCGTAGTCGAGCCGCAGCCCGTCGAGCTCCTGGTCCCACCACCAGCGCCGCTCGTCCTCGAAGTTCAGCCGCCCGCACTCGACCGAGATCCCACTGCCCGCGAGGTCCTCGCTGTGCAGCCACATCTCCCCGCGCTCGGCGAAGACCTCGGTGTCGCCGTCCAGCATCTCCATCGCAAGGCGCGCCTGCGCGAACAGCGAGAGCCGCGGGCCGAAGCTGTAGAAGAGCTCCGTCTCCAGCTCCTGCTCGAGCAGGAACGTGTCGTCGTCGTCACCGCCGTCCAGCTCGAGCCCCTGCCAGAGCGCGCCGGAGACCAGCTCGTACTCGCCGCTCACCGTGAGCGGCCGGCCGGCGAGCGGCACGCTCCAGGGCTCGGGCGGCCGGCGCCGATCCTCGCGCTCGGTAAGGCTCTCGCGCAGGTCCTCCGGCTCCGGCTGCCCCGGAGCGGCGGGCGCCGGCACGCGAAGCATCGGCTGGCCTGGCGTCGCGCACGCCAGGGTCAGCAGGGAGCAGAGCACGACCCAGCGGGACACCGATCGTCGCGCGGATCCGGCCTCGGACATGAGCGGAATCGGCGACACCCCGCTCGTCTCGCGCCCGGGCGTGGTCGGATCCACGCGGCCTTCGCGCCCCGTCCACGCCGCCCGGAGCGACACCGAGAATACGCCAGCGTGGCCCCGTCCAGAGGAACCCCTCCCAGGGATCGGTCCGTGACGCGACTGCGCCGTACTGGCTGTCGGGCGTGGCGGCGAGCGCAGAGCCTCCCTCGGGATCCACACCGAGCCCTTCGATCCCGCTCCTCGGCCAGCGGAAGGCCTGGCTCTTCTGCGCCGTGGTGCTCGGGTTGCCGAAGACCGTAGCGCCATCGGGCGAGACGCCCTCGACGCGGCTCGTCGAGGAAGCCGCACCCGGAGCTCCGGGGCGCGGGTCCGGGGCTGCGCGCGGCAGCTTTCGGACGGAAAGGGAGCTGGCGGACACACACCGGTGAAGGAATCCCTTGCCCTCGGGGGCCCCGATGGTGTGGAATGTCGCCGTCCCTCCACTCCACCGCGTCGGCTCACGAAGTCGAGAAGGGGGAGACTCCATGGAGCCTCGGGGACTCGCACCGGATCGCTCTGCACGGCCGCCGCTGCGCCGCCTCGGGCTTGCGCTCCTCGGCCTCGCCGCAGGGGTGGCGCTCGCCCCGCACGTGGCCCGCGCCCAGTGCCACGACTTCCGCCAGGCCCTCTTCGAGGGTCAGGGCGGCGTCAGCGGCCTCTCGAACCCGGTGGCGGCCGCCGCGAGCCCGGACGGCCGGCACGTCTACGTGGCGGGCTTCATCGGCGACTCGCTCGCCAGCTTCGAGCGCGACCCGCTGACCGACACCCTCGAGTGGATCGACGTCCTCGTCGACGGCGTGGGCGGCATCGACGGGCTCGATGGTGCCCACGGCATTGCGCTCTCGCCCGACGGCCGCCACCTGTACGTGGCGGCGATGACGGACGGCCAGGTGGCGGTCTTCTCGCGGGACGCCGCGACGGGCGTGCTCACCTTCGTCGAGGTGCAGGAGTGGCCCCCGGTCGGCATCGACCACCTCGACGGCGCGGCCGCCGTCGCGGTGAGCCCCGACGGAGCGCACGTCTACGTCGCGAGCAACGGCGACGACGCGATCGCCGTCTTCTCCCGCGACGCCGCGAGCGGGAGCCTCGCCTTCCAGGGCGGCCCGCGCGACGGCGTGGGCGGTGTCGACGGCCTCGACGGCGCCACCTCGGTCGCCGTGAGCCGGGACGGGCGCCACGTCTACGCGACGGGCAGCGAAGACGACGCCGTCGCGGTCTTCGATCGCGACCGGGCGAGCGGTGCGCTCGGCTTCGTGGAGATCCAGCGCGACGGTGTGGGCGCAGCCGACGGCCTGGCCGGAGCGGCCGCCGTCTCGCTCGCGCCCGACGGCGCGCGCCTGTACGCAGCCGGCTCCGACGACGACGCCGTCGCGGTCTTCGATCGCGACGCCGCCACCGGCTCGCTCACCTTCGTCGACTCGTGGAGCGACGGCGCCGGCGGTGTCGACGGCCTCGACTCCGCGAGCGCCGTGCTCGCGAGTCCGGACGGGCTCTGGGTCCACGCGGCGGGCTTCCTCGACGACGCCGTCGCGGTCTTCGCGCGCAACGTGCTCGGGGTGGCGCTCGGCTTCCGCGAGGCCGTGCTCGACGGCGTGAACGGCGCCAACGGGCTGCGCGGCCCCCTGGCGCTCGCGGCGAGCCCGGAGGGCGACCGCCTCTACGTCGCCGGCAGCGCCGAGAACGCCCTCGCGGTCCTCGCCGTGCCGCCGCTGCGCTTCGCCGGCGCGGAGGTGGACGGCCAGGCCGGCGTGGAAGGGCTCGAGGGCGTGCGGGGGATCGCGCTGAGCCCCGATGGCAAGCATCTCTACGCGGCGGGCTCGCTCGAGGACGCGATCCAGGTCTTCACGCGCCACCCCGCCTCCCACACGCTGGCCGAGGTCGAGGTCCTGCGCGACGGCGTCGGCGGCGTCGACGGGCTCGACGGCGTCGAGGCGCTCGCCGTGAGCCCGGATGGCAGGAGCCTGTACGGCGCGGCGCCCGACGCGGACGCGGTCACGGCCTTCGCGCGCGATCGGGACACGGGCGCGCTCGGCTTCGTCGAGGCGGAGCGCGACGGTGTCGGCGGCGCCGACGGCCTCGACGCCGCGACCTCGGTGGTCGTGAGCCCGGACGGCCGCCACGTCTACGCCGCGGGCCGGATCGACGACGCGATCGCGATCTTCGCGCGCGACGCCGTGACCAGCGCGCTCACCCCTCTCGGCCTCGTGCGCAACGGCGAGGGCGGCGTCACCGGGCTCGACGGGCCCCGCGTCCTGGCCCTCGCTCCGGGCGGCCGCCACCTCTACGCGGCCTCCCAGACGAGCAGCTCGATCGCGGCCTTCGCGCGCGACGCCGCGACGGGGCTCCTCGGCTTCGTCGAGGCGGAGGTCGACGGCGCGGGCGGCGTCGACGGGCTCGCCTTCGCGCAGGCCGTGGCGGTCTCGCCCGACGGCCTCGCCGTCTTCGCGGGCGGCGGCTCGGACGACGCCCTGGTGCAGTTCGACCGCGACCCCGCGAGCGGGGCGCTCGGCTTCGCCGAAGCCTGGACCGACGGCGTGGACGGCGTCGACGGGCTCGACGGCATCAGCTCGGTCACGGTGGCCGCGCACGGCCGGCGCGTCCTCGCAACGGGGAGCCTCGAGGACGAAGTGGCCGTCTTCGAGCGCGACCCGGCGAGCGGTGCCCTCGCCTTCCGCGACGCGATCGCCGAGGAGTGCGGGGCCTCGGGGCTCGACGGCGCCTTCCGGCTCGCCGCGAGCCCGGACGGCAGCGGCGTCTACGTCGCCGGCTTCTTCGCCGACACGGTCGCGATCCTCGCGCCCGAGCCCGGCGCGGCGGCGCTCGCCGGGGCCGCCGCCGCAGCGCTCGCCACGATCGGGAGCCTGCGCGCAAGGCGCGGGAGGGTTCGTTCCGCGGGCTCCTGGCCGAGGCCGCCCGCCGCGCCTCCGGGCTCGGCCCGCCCGGGCCCGCCTCAGGTCCGGGACACCTTCCGCCAGCGGCGCGCGAGGCCCGCGAGTGCGGCCAGGGCCACGAGCGCCTGCGCCGTGGCCGCGGCCTCGGGCGCTGCGATCCGCTCGCCCGTCTCGAAGTCGAGCAGCAGCGACCACTCGCCATCCACCACTTCGTAGCGCCGGCTGTCGAAGTCGGTCTCGAGGTAGCGGTTGTCGAAGCGCGGGTAGCCGCTGAACGGCACGACGCCCACGCCTTCGACCGTGAGCGGGAGGTGCCAGCCGAAGGTCACGAGCCCCCGGCTCGGCGAGACGTAGCTCAGGTCGAAGCCGTCCGGGAACGAGTCGGCGTCCTGGTCCGCGACCGGCGTGATCGTCACCGAGGCCTCGGTGATCGCGGTACGGAAGGCCTGGAAGCTGCCCCACTCGGCAGCGCTCCCGCACTCGACGATCCAGAGGTTCTGTGCGCCGTCGGCGACCAGGTCGAAGGGCAGGCCCGCGTTCTGGAACACCTCGGGCTGGCCAGTGCGCCACGCGGTCGGCTGGTGCGAGAAGAGCGCCACGTAGCCGTCGTCCTTGCGGCCGAAGGTCCAGGAGCCCTCCTGCACGACCTCGTCGAAGTGCGCGTGCGGGAAGTAGGCGTGGGTCTCGTTGCGATAGCGGAAGGGGGCGAGGCCGAGGAGCGTGCCCGACTGGAACTGCGGCGCGTAGATCGCGATCGCCACGTTCTGGTACTGCGCGGCGCGCGGCTGCGAGCCCTCGCCGGTCCAGTAGCCGGGACCGGGCTCGTCCTCTGCCTGCCAGTCCCAGCTCGGCGGGAGCGGGCCCCCGAGCGGGATCGGCAGGTAGCCGGGCTGGGTCGTGAAGACCATCGCCCGCTCGGAGAGCGTCGCCTGCCAGGTGTGGGTCTGCTGCCCGCGCAGCCCCTTGCGCCAGTCCTGCGCCGTCGAGAGCATGTAGTCCGGCGTGCGGTAGACGACGGTGTTCACCTCGCTCAGCACCGACTGGGTGATCGCCTTCCACAGATCCTTGTAGAGGATCCAGGCATAGGACATCGTGGCGTCGAGGTCGCCCGGCACCCACACGAGGTCGCGCAGCACCTTGAAGTCGGCGAACTGCCCCGCCCACAGGTCGTACTCCTCGCCGACGGTGAGCGTGAGCGGCAGGATCGGCCACACGGGCTGTGCCGCCAGCGACCACCACAGGGTCAGGTCCTCCTCGCCGTAGCCGAGCCCGTAGGGTGGCGGCGGAAGCGGGGTGTCGTAGGCGGGCGGCGGCGCTTCGGGCAGCGGCAGGCTCATGCGCTCACGACCCCAGAGCACGTCGTCGCTGCGCGCGACCCGGCGGATCACCTCGGGGATGCGGTAGTGATCGGCGCGCGCGAACAGGGTGGCGCTGCTCGAGCCGCGGCTCCCGTAGGGCAGGACGGTGTCGTCGAAGAGCATCTTCGAGGCGGGAAAAGTGTCCTCGGTGTCGGCCGAGGCCTTGTCCTTGATGTAGGAGCGCCCGTGGGTGGCGCCGAAGGTGCCCCGGTGCAGGTGCAGCGCCACGTCGAGCCAGAGGAGGTCGAGCACCTTGGTGGCGGCCGCCACGATCTCGGCGTCGCCGCTCCACTCGATCAAGGTCAGGAGCGGCAGCATGTCGAGGTTGTAGTAGACGTTCGAGTGCCACTCGGTGAAGCCCCAGCGCGAGCGCTCCCCGAGCCAGCGCAGGATCTCGGTGCGCGCGCGCGCCGCGTGCTGCGCGCCGGTGAGCCCGCTCACCGGGAAGACCGCACCGGGGAACATCTTGCCCGCGAGCAGCTCGTCGGTGCGGAAGATCAGGAGGTGGTTCTCGCTCCAGTACCACATCCGGTCGATCACGGGCTCGCCGCTGTCCGCGTAGCTGCGGGCCGGCGTCGGGTCGCTGAACCAGAACTTGAAGGTGAGGACCGCCTGCTCGGCCTTCGCCCAGAGCGCCTCGCTGGCAGCCGGGTGACCGCGATGCGCGTAGAGCAGGTTCAGCAGGTACATCACGTCGAAGTCGCTGGTGTCGCGCAGCTCGTGGATCTTCTGGAACTGCGCATCCCAGGCGTCGTCGGGGATCGAGCCGGCCGCCACCGTGTAGCCCGGCTCGCGCTCCTCGCGCTCGAGGTGGTTGATCACGTTGAGGAAGCTCGCGGGGCTGAACACCTCGGTGGCGTGCTCGATGTACTCCTGCTGGCGCGCGCGGAGCAGGGTCTCGGAGATGAGGCCGTCTGCGAAGGCGCCCGGGGCGGGCAGGGCCAGGAGGAGGACGAGGGCGGCGAGGGGGGTCGGGCGGGTGGGATCCATGGCCGGCGAGTGTCCGCCAGGCCCCGGCCGCCGCCAAGCCCTCGGCCCGCGGCGCGAACCGGGCGCCCGGGGCCGCACGCGGTCAGCGCTTCTCCGGCGCCCCTTCCCGCTTCGCGCGCTCGTCGTGGGCGCGCCGGGCCTCGACGAGCTCCGGCATCAGGCGGTCGAGCGCCGCCTGGGTCCAGAGCTGCTCGCCCTGGAAGGACCGGATCACCGCCGGCTGCTGCAGGATCCCGAGGGTGCCGCGCATCACGTTGAAGATCTGGCCGGTGACGCCGCGGCCGGCCTCCGAGGCGAGCCAGGTGCAGACCGGCGCGATCTGGGCCGGGCCGCGCGTCCAGTCGTCGGCGGCGGCCGGGTCGCCGCGGCCCTGCATGAGCGGGATCGTGAGGCGCGTCGCGGCGCCCGGCGAGATCGTGTTGACGGTGCACTCGTACTTGGCGAGCTCGAGCGCCAGCACCCGCGAGAAGCCGGCGATGCCGGCCTTGGCGGCACCGTAGTTCGACTGCCCGAAGTTCCCGAACAGGCCCGACACCGACGAGAAGTCGAGGATCCGGCAGCCGCGCCTCCCGGTCTCGCGGATGTAGCGCGCGAAGGGCGCCGTGCAGGCGTAGTGCCCCTTCAGGTGCACCGCGATCACCAGGTCCCAGTCCTCCTCGTCCATCTTGAAGATGGTACGGTCGCGCAGGATGCCGGCGTTGTTGACCAGCACGTCGAGGGCGCCGAAGGAGTCCAGCGCGGTGCGGAAGATCGCCTCGCCGCCGGCCACGGTCGCCACGCTCTCGTAGTTCGCCACCGCCTCACCGCCGGCGGCGCGGATCTCCGCCACCACCTCGTCGGCGACGCGCGCCGCGCCGGTGCCGTCGGCGGCGGCGCCGAGGTCGTTCACCACGACGCGCGCGCCCTGGCGTGCGAAGTCGAGCGCGATCTCGCGCCCGATGCCGCGCCCCGCGCCGGTCACCACCGCGATCCTGCCCTCGAGAACGCCCATCGCCCCGCCCTCCCCCGCTCAGACCGGCTGGTAGTGGATCAACATCCGCTCGCCCGCGTAGAAGCCGGTGCGCATGTCCTCGCTCCAGCGCTCGAACTCGCTGCCGTACTTGGTCTCGTAGAGGGCCAGCAGCCGGTCGAGGACGGCGCGGTCGGTCTCGAAGCGCGCCTTCGCGTCGAAGCAGGGCGCCGCGCGGAAGGCCTCGTTGCGGCCGCTGCCGGTGAGCCCGGTCTTCCAGGCTCCGTGATCCCCCACCCAGATCCGCGCGCGATCGAGCTGGCGGTCGCGCAGCGCGCGCACCTTCCAGGTGCCGCGCCGGGTGTTGACCAGGACCGCGCCGTCGAGCCAGCCGAACCAGACCTCGCCGTGGCAGGCGCTCTCCTCCCCGCTCGCGAGCAGCGGCGAGACGTACACGAAGCGGCTCGTCTCGAGCAGCGGGAGCGCCGCGGGCGGCGCTCCCTCCGCAGGTGCCCGCCCCGGCCGCGCGAGCCAGGCGGCTGCGCCGGCGGCGGCCGCCAGGAACCCGCGCCGATCGAGATCAGATGCCCGAGCCACCGCTCTCCTCTCCGACGTGGATTCCACACTCCCGGGTGTCGGCGCTCTCCCACCACCAGCGGCCGGCGCGGACGTCGTCGCCGGGCTGGATGGCGCGCGAGCAGGGCTCGCAGCCGACGGAGGGATAGCCTTCGCGGTGCAGGCGGTTCACCGGCACCTGGTGCTCGCGGACGTAGGCCCAGACCTGGTCGTGGCTCCAGTCCGCCAGCGGGTTGATCTTGACCAGGCCTCCGTGGGCGGCGTCGATCTCGACCTTCGGGGCGTCCTGGCGCGTGACGCCCTGCTCCCGGCGCAGGCCGGCCACCCAGGCGTCGACGCCGGCCTCGGCGAAGTAGCGCCGCATCGGCTCCACCTTGCGCAGCCGGCAGCAGAGCTGGCGGCTGGCCACCGACTCGTAGAAGAGGTTCTGGCCGTGCCGGCGGACCATGTCCTGCACCGCCTGGGCGTCCGGGAACACCACCTCGACCCGGACCCCGTAGCGATCGCGCACGCGGTCGACGAGGTCGTGGGTCGCCTGCGGGAGCCGGCCCGTGTCGAGCATGAAGACGCGCGCCGCGGGCTCGATGCGCTGCATCATGTCGAGGATCACGAGCCCTTCGGGCGCGCCGAACGAGCACGAGAGCGCAAGGCGCGGATGGAAGCGCGCGAGACCCCAGCGCAGCAGCGCCTCGGCGCCCAGGGCTTCGAGCCGCCCGCTCGCGATCTCGGCGAGCGCCGCCGGCTCGGAGCGCGGCGCGCCGGCGCTGGGGTTGGCGATGGTCTCGGCGGCTGCCATCTCGACGCCTCTCATCTCGGAGCGACCCCTCCGGCGCGCATCCGGACCGGCGAAGCCGGTGCGGCAATTTCCGACTTCGCTGCCGATAATGCAACTCCCGTATTTCCGAGTCGATCAGCGTTGAAATGATCCCTCAATCGGGGCCGATGCCGATTCGATGGAGACCCCCATGGAGACGGGCCCGCCGGTGTGCCTCGACCCTGCCGTCGCCGGCGAGCTCGCGCAGCTCGAGGCGCTGCGCCGGATGGCGCTCGGGGCCGCGCACGCCTGGAACAACGCGCTCACCGCCATCCTCGGCGAGCTCCGCTGGCTCGCGGAGGAGCGCCCCGGCGACCCGGTGGTGGCACGCGCCTGCGCCGGCATCGAGCGCGAGGCGCAGCGCTGCGTGCGGCTCGGCCGCGCGCTCCAGACGCGCGGCGCCTGGCGGCCCGGCGAGCCGGGCGAGGTGGACCTCGGGGCGCTGGCCCGCGGCCTCGCGCCGGTGCTGCGCGAGACGGTGAGCGCGAGCGTCGAGCTCTCCTGGGACGTGCCGGCCGAGACGCCCTGGGTGCGCGGGCGGCGCGCCGATGCCGAGCTCCTGCTGCTGCTCGCCGCGCAGGCGCTGCTGCGTGAGGCGCCGGGCGGGAGCGAGCTGCACGTCGCGGTCGGCAAGCCCTGCGGCCGACATCTCGAGGTGTCGATGGAGCGGCGCTCGCCCGAGGCCGCCGCGCCGAGCCCGGGCGGCCCGTGGCTGGCGCTCGTCGAGGAGGCGGCCCGGATGCTGGCAGCAAGGTCGGACGCAGACTGGCGCGTGGACGCCGCCGCGGGTCACGCGACGGTGCGCTTCACCTGCGCCTGAGAGCCTGTGAAGGAATCGGCTCGGTCACCGGCGACGGCGCGCTGCTCGGTCGCCGATTCCTTCACAGGCTCCGAGCGGACGGACGGCGCGCGGGTCCCGCACGCGCGCGGCGAGCGCCGCGATCGGCTCGCCGAGGGTCGGGTGCACGAGCCTCGGCGCCAGCGCCGTCAGGGGCTCCAGCACGAAGGGCCGCTCGGCGAGGCGCGGGTGCGGGAGCGTCAGGCCGGGCTCGTCGAGCACGCGCTCGCCGTGGAGGAGCAGGTCGAGGTCGAGGCTGCGGGCCGCGTTGGGCACGCTCCGCACGCGGCCGGCCTCCCGCTCGATCGCGAGCAGCGCGTCGAGGAGCGCGCGCGGCCCGAGCTCCGTGCGCAGCTTCGCCACCGCGTTGAGGAAGGGGCCCTGGGGCGGTGGCCCCACCGGATCCGTCTCGAAGACCGGCGACACCGCTGTGAGGGCGGTCTCCGGCAGCTCGGCGAGGCGGCGCAGCGCCAGCGCCAGGTGCGCGTCGCGATCGCCGAGATTCGTGCCGATCGAGACGTAGGCGTCCTCGCTCACCCGAGCGCCTCGTCCTCGCGGGTGGCGCGCTCGAGCGTGAGCGGGCGGCGCGTCGCGAAGGGCGCCGAGCGCACCGGGCAGGCCTCGACGGGACAGCCCGCGCAGTAGCGGGGACGGCAGGGGTCGAAGTGGACGATCACCTCGCCAGGCAGGCCCGCGCCGCGGAGCGCCACCTTCTCGACCTGCTCGCTGATCCCGTGCAGGCGGTCGGCGTCGAAGTAGCGTGGCACCACCAGGTGCAGGTCGACGTGCTCGGCGGCGCCCGAGCGCCACGCGCGCAGGCTGTGGGCGTCGATCCACCAGGGCTCGCGCGCGCCCTCGAGCGCGGCGACGATGTTCTGCAGCGTCTCGGGATCGGCCTCGTCCATGAGCCCGCCGACCGCCTGGCGCGCGAGCCGCCAGCCGGTGCGCAGGATCTGGAGCGCGACCGCCAGCGCGACCAGCGGGTCGAGCACCACCCAGCCGGTGACGCGCACGGCCGCGAGCCCGACCAGCACCCCGGCGCTGGTGAGGACGTCGGTGAGCAGGTGCCGGCCGTCGGCGACGAGCGCCAGCGAGCGCACGCGGCGGCCCACCCGGACCAGGTGCCAGCCCACCAGCGCGTTGGCCGCCGTGCCCGCCGCCACGAGGCCGAGCCCGAGCTCGAGCTGGCGGAGCGCGGGGCCCCGCCACAACGCGCGCAGCGCTTCGGCCGCGATCCAGAGCGCGGCGACGCCGATCAGGGTTCCCTCCACGCCGGCGGAGAAGAACTCGACCTTGCCGTGGCCATAGGGGTGGTCGCGGTCGGCGGGCCGGACGGAGACGTAGAGGCTGAAGAGCAGCAGCGCGGCCGCCACCACGTTCACGATCGACTCGAGGGCGTCCGAGAGCACCGCCGCCGAGCCGGTGAGCCGCCAGGCGGCGAGCTTCACGGCGAAGACGGCGGCGCCGGTCCCGAGCGCCAGCCAGCCGGCGCGCAGGCGCGCGCGGGCGGCAAGCCCGTCGGTGAGGGACGCAGCGCTCGGCGCAGCCATCGCCGCAGGATAGGGCGCGACGGCGCGCGGAGCCCCGCAAGCGCCGCGCGCAGCTCCCGGGTCGGGCCGGCCGCTACATTGCGGCCGTGACGCCGCCGCGCAACCTGCCGCCTGCCCTCGTGAGCGAGGTCCCCGGCCCGCGCTCGCGCGCCCTGGCGGCGCGCCTCGCGCGCGTCGAGTCACGCAACGTCACCTGCCTCGCGCCCGAGCCGCCGATCTTCTGGGAGCGCGCCGCCGGCGCCAACGTCTGGGACGCCGACGGCAACCGCTTCGTCGACCTCGGCGCCGGCTTCGGCGTCGCGAGCGCGGGGCACGCCCACCCGCGCGTGGTGGCGGCGCTCGGCGCGCAGGGCGCGACGCTCCTGCACGCGATGGGCGACGTCCATCCGGCGGCGGTCAAGGTGGAGCTGCTGGAGCGCCTGGCGGCGCTCTTCCCGGGCGGCGGCCCGGCGCGCGCGGTGCTCGGCTCGTCGGGCTCGGACGCCGTCGAGGCGGCGCTCGAGACCGCCGCGCTCGCGACCGGCCGCGCCGGGGTGGTCGCCTTCGAGGGCGCCTACCACGGCCTCTCGCTCGGCGCGCTCGACGCCACCTGGCGTCCGGAGTTCCGGGCGCCCTTCGCGGCGCGCCTGCCCGGCGCCACCGTCTTCGCCCGCTTCGGCGACGTCTCCAGCGTGTCGCGGGCGACAGCCGGGGCGCGCCCGCCGGTCGGCGCCGTGCTGGTCGAGCCGATCCAGGGCCGCGGGGGCGAGCGGATCCCCCCCGACGGCTTCCTCGCGGGCCTGCGCGCGCTCTGCGACCGCGAAGGCTGGCTGCTGATCGCCGACGAGGTCTACACCGGACTGGGACGGACCGGGCGGACCTGGGCGGTCGACCACGAGGGCGTGGTCCCGGACCTGCTGTGCGCGGGCAAGGGGCTCGCCGGAGGCATGCCCGTCTCGGCCTGCCTGGGCCGCGCGGCGGTGATGGACGCCTGGCCCGCCTCGACCGGCGAATCGCTCCACACCCAGACCTTCCTCGGCCACCCGCCGGGCTGCGCGGCCGCGCTGGCGGCGCTCGCCGTGCTCGAGGAGGAGAAGCTCGCCGCCCGCGCGGCCACGCTGGGCGCGCGGGTGCTCGCCCACCTGCGCGCGCGGCTCGCGCCGGCGCTCGCCGCCGGGCACGTGCGCGCCGTGCGCGGGCGCGGGCTCCTCCTCGGGATCGAGTGCGACGAGGGCGCGCGCGCGCTGCGCGCCTGCGCCGAGGCGCTCCGGCGCGGCGTCATCGTGATCCCCTCCGGTGACGCGGGGGAGGTCGTCTCGGTGACGCCGCCGCTCACGATCGAGGAGGACCTGCTGCTCGGCGCCCTCGACCTCCTCGCGGAGGCGCTCGCGGCGTGAAGGCCGGCGCGCCGCCGGGCGCGCGCGGGCCCGACCCCGCGCGCGCGGAGCTCGACGCGCGCGTCCTCGCCTGGATGCGCGAGCCGCTGTCCGGGCCGGCGGACGCCGGCGACGAGCCCCGCTTCGACGCGCTCGCGCGCGCCCTGTTCGCGTTCCAGTTCGCGCACTGCGCGCCCTACCGGCGCTTCTGCGCGGGGCGCGGGCGGACCCCGGAGACGGTCGCCCATTGGCGCGCGATCCCGGCGGTGCCGGCGGGGGCCTTCAAGGAGCTCGCGCTGCGCAGCTTCCCCGAGCCCTGCGAGGCCCACGCCTTTCGCACCAGCGGCACCGCCGCGGAGCGGCGCGGCGTCCTGCACCTCGACACGCTCGCGCTCTACGAGGCCTCGCTCCTGCCGAGCTTCCGGCGCGGCGTAGTGCCGGACCTCGCGCCCGGCGCGCGGGCGCGGCTGCGGATCCTGGCGCCCGCGCCGGCCGAGGCGCCCGACTCCTCGCTCTCCCACATGTTCGGCGTGGTCCTGGCGGCGCTCGGCGACGCCGGGAGCGGCTTCGACGTGCGCGGCGGAGCGCTCGACGCCGCGGGCCTGCTCGCGGCCCTCGAGTGCGCCGGCGCCGAGGGCGTGCCGGTCGCCCTGTGCGGCACCGCCTTCGGCTTCGTGCACCTGCTCGACGCGCTGGCCGCACGCGGCGCGCGGCTCGCGCTGCCCGCCGGCTCGCGCGTCATGGAGACGGGCGGCTTCAAGGGCCGCTCGCGCGAGCTGCCGCGCGAGGCGCTCTACGAAGGCATCGCGAGCGCGCTCGGCGTCCCGGCCACCCGGATCGTGAACCAGTACGGGATGACGGAGCTGGGCTCGCAGTTCTACGACTCGGTCCTGTGTTCCCCAGGCGAGCCGCGCCGCAAGCTCGCCCCTCCCTGGGCGCGGGTGCGCGTGATCGACCCCGAGACCGGCGAGGACGCGGCGCCCGGCGCCATCGGCGTGATCCGCATCCACGACCTCGCCAACACCGGCAGCGTCGCCGCGATCGAGACCGCGGACCTGGGCCGCACGGTCGCGGGCGGCTTCGAGGTGCGGGGCCGCGAGCCAGGCGCCGAGGCGCGCGGCTGCTCGATCGCAGCCGACGAGATGCTGGCGCCGTGAGCGCCGGCGCCGAGGTCGCGGGCGCGCTCGCGCGCCTGCGCGAGGCCGGCGCGGAGCTGCGCGCGCGCGCGCCCGCCCAGGTCCACGCGGCGCTCGCCGACGTGCTCGACGCCTGGCGCGCGCCCGGGTCGCCCTGGCAGGCGGAGCTCGTGGAGCGCCTGCCGGCCTGTACCGGCTTCTCGCCGGAGACCGTGCGCCGGGGCCTCGCGCTCGGGCTCGCGCCGCTCGGCGGCGAGGCGCTCCACGCGCTCGTGCGCAGCGAGCTCGGCGGCACGGAGGCGCTCGACCCGCGTGCCGCGGCGTCGTGGCAGGGCTTCGCGACCACCGCCGTCGTGCTGGCCGGAGCGATCCCGCTCCCCACGGTGACGGCAATGATCGCCCCGCTCGTCCTGCGCTCGCCGGTGCTGGTCAAGCTTCCGGCGCACGACCCCGTCACGGCTCCGCTCCTGGCCCGCGCGCTCGCCGAGCGGATGCCGGAGCTCGGCGCGTGCATCGCGATCGCCGACTTCCGCCGCGACGACCCGGCCGCGCTCGACGCCCTGTGCCGGGCCGAGTGCGTCGTCGCGACCGGCAGCGACGCGGCGATCGCGGCGCTCGCCGCGCGCGTCGCGCCGGCCCGGCGCTTCGTCGGGCACGGCCACCGCGTCTCGCTGGCGGTGATCGGCGAGGCGGCCACGCGCGGGGCCGCGCTGCTGCGCGCCGCGCGCGGCGTCGCGCTCGACACGGCGCTCTGGGACCAGCTCGGCTGCCTCTCGCCGATCGCGGTCTTCGTGCTCGGCGACCTGCGCGCGGCGGAGCGCTTCGCCGAGGCGCTGGCCGGCGCGCTCACGGCGCTCGAGCACCGCATGCCGCGCGGCCGCATCGAGCCCGCCGCGGCGGCAGCGATCACGCGCGAACGAGCCGAGGCCGAGCTGCGCGCCGCGGCGGGCGAGCCCGTCGCGCTCCGCACCGGGAGCGGCACCGCCTGGACCGTCGTCTGCGAGGCCGGCGCGCGGCTGCGTCCGGCGCCGCTCCACCGCTTCGTGCGCGTCCAGGCGGTGACGCCGCCGGAGCTCGGCGGCGTCCTGCGCGGCGCGCCGCTCGCCGGGCTCGCGACCTGCGCCGTCCCGCACGGCCTGCTCCTCGACGGCGAGGCCTCGCGCCGGTGCGCGCCGGGCCGGCTCCAGACCCCACCCCTCGCCTGGCCGCGCGGGGGCCTCGGCGTCCTGACCTCGCTCGCGCGCCGCGCCACGATCGAGAGCGACGCCTAGCGCGACGTCCGCGGTCCGGAAGCAGGTGAGCGGTCAGCGCACCTCGAACTGCTGGGTGCCGACGGACTTGCCGTCGGCCAGGATCTCGACCTGGTAGCGGCCGGGCGGAAGCCCGCCGGCGTTCGAGATGTGGAACTCCGAGGCGGCGGGGCCCCGGGGCGCGATCGTCTGGGTCGTCTCGTCGACCACCTGCCCGTCCTCGAAGGTCCAGCGCGCGGTGAGGGTCACGCTCGGCGCGCTGCCGTCGCTCGCGACCGACGTATAGATCGTGTCGCCGGGTGCGAGCGTCGCGGTCGGTGCGGTCACGCGCCGGTCGGCGTTGACGGCGTTGCCGACCTCGATGCTGGTGACCCGGAACGGGGCGGGCGCCGGGGCCGCCGTGGGCGGCGGGCTCTCGACCTTGGGCACCGGTGCCGGCGCGGGCGCCGGGGCCGCGGGGGCCGTCTCGGAGCGTTTGCAGGCGCCGAGCGCCAGCGGCGCGGCGAGGGCGGCGACGGCCGCCAGACGCAGGACGTGGCGATGCATGGGACCTCCTCGAGCGACTCAGTCCGGGATGCGCAGCACCTGGCCCGGGTGGATCAGGTCGGGGTTCTCGATCTGGTCGCGATTCGCCTCGAAGATGCGCTTCCACTGATTGGCGTCACCGTAGGCCTTCCGGGCGATCTTCGAGAGGCTGTCGCCCTGGGCCACCGTGTAGGTCTTCTCCGGCACGGGGCCAGGAGCCGGCGCGCTCGACGAGGCGCCGCTGCGCACCTTCGAGAAGTCCGCCTTCGGCTTCGCGCCGCCGCCGCTCTCGGCAGCCTGCGCGAAGGGTGCGGGGCCCCGCAACGGGTCGGAGGACTGGGCCTGGGCCGCGACGTCGCGCAGCCGCTCGGCCGGCGGCACCTGCCCGCCGGGCGTGAGCTTGTCGATCAGCTTGGGCAGCAGCACCGCGAGCGCCGCTGCGCCGGCGATCCCGCCGAGCCCCGCCCGCGAGGCCACGCCGTCGAGCGGGCTGCCGCGCAGCGCGCGGTCGAGCGCGCTCGGCTCCACCGGCTGGTTCGCGCCGGCGCCGATCCAGGAGGAGATCACGTCGCCGAGACCGGCGCCCTGGAGGCGCCGGGAGAGGCCTTCGATGCCCGCCTCCTGGCCGCCCCCGGCGAGCGACGCGAGGACGCCCCGCACGAGCGCACCCGCCTGGTCGTTCGACACGTTGCGGTCGCTGGCGGTCAGCGATCCGACGAGCTCGTCGAGGAGACCCATGACTCCCTCCACCGCGTGCGCCCGACCTCGCCCCGGTCCGAGCCTCGCCCGAGGGGGGGGCGGAGTCAAGCGGCAATTCGCGCGCGGGGTCCCTCAGGGCTCCGGCCGCTCGCCCTCGGAGCGCACGAGCGCGAGCAGGAGCACGCCGGCAACGATCGCCACGTCCGCGAGGTTGAAGACGCCCGTGCGCAGGGGACCGATCCCGAGGCTCACGAAGTCCGTCACCGCGCCCGCACCGACCCGGTCGAGCCAGTTGCCGAGCCCGCCCCCGACCACGAGGCCGAGGCCCACCATCGCGGCCGCCGACACCTCGCGCGAGCGCAGCACGAGCGCACAGACCACGAGCAGGCAGGCCGGCACCAGGCCGACGAAGACGACCCGCCGCCAGACGGGCGGGAGGCCGTCGCCGAGGCTCAGGAACCCTCCCGTGTTCGCGGCGAGCTGGAAGCGGACCGCGTCGCCGGCGAGCGAGATCGGCGGAGCGCCCTCCAGCCGCTCGACGGCGAGCTGCTTGGTCGCCTGGTCGCAGCCCACCGCCAGCAGGAGCACGGTCGCGAAGACGAGGGTACGGCCACGCACGTTCCGGCTCTCCCTGACGCAGCGACGCCGCCGACACGCTACCAAATGCGCCAGACCCCCATGCGGGCCGCCCTTCGCCGAAGCGGCACTGCGCGAGGTCGAGGCCATGCAGGTGACGGCGCGCGAGGCAGGGGACAGCTCGTGAACCGCCGCGGCTTCCTGCGCCTGCTGCTCCTCGCCAGCGGCGCCGCCGCCGGCCTGCGCGCGCGCGCCGAGGAGGAGCCCCCGGCGCGCGCGCCCGGCGTCCCCACCGTCGAGCCCTTCGAGCTGCCGAAGGCGCGCTGGAAGGAGCTCCTCCCCGCCGACGCCTACGCGGTGCTCTTCGAGGAGGCGACCGAGCCCGCCCGCACGAGCCCGCTCGACCGCGAGAAGCGCGCGGGCACCTACCTGTGCGCCGCGTGCTTCCTGCCCCTGTTCGCCTCGCAGGCGAAGTTCGAGAGCGGCACGGGCTGGCCGAGCTTCTCCGACCACCTGCCGGGCGCGATCGGCACGAGGCGCGACTTCTCGCTGCTGTGGCCGCGCACCGAGTACCACTGCGCCCGCTGCGGCGGCCACCAGGGCCACGTCTTCTCCGACGGCCCCGCGCCGACGGGCCTGCGCTACTGCAACAACGGCGTCGCGCTGCGTTTCGTTCCCGAGAGCGAGCCGCTGCCGGCGCTGCGGACGGGCGCCTGAGGCGCCGCCCGAGCCCGGGAGGGAGGAGGCTCCGTGGCCAGGAAGAGGCGGAGTTCCCGCGCCAAGCCCCGTGGCGCAGCCGCGCGCCGCCCGCGCGCCCGCGCCTCCGCTCCGCCCGCGCCGGCCCTGCGAGCGCTCCCGGAGCTCGGCGACGCAGACGTCGAGCGCCTGCTCGCCACCGGCGAGCACCGGGGCGTGCTCGAGGACGCCTTCGGGCCCGAGCTCACGCGCGAGCTCGAGGAGCTCGCGCGCGAGGCGCGCCGCGAGCCCCGGCGCGGCGGGCCGCCGGTCTGGATCCTGCCCGGGATCATGGGCTCGCAGCTCGGGCGGCGCCGGAAGGGCGCGGCCGACGTGATCTGGATCGACCCCTTCGAGATCGCCCGCGGCCGGCTGCTCGCGCTGGCGCTGCCCGACGCCGGCAGGATCGTGCCGTGCGGCGTCGTGCTCTTCGCCTACCTGAAGCTCGCGCTGCGCCTGCGCCTGGCCGGCTTCGACGCCGCGTTCGTGCCCTTCGACTGGCGCCAGAGCGTCCGCGACGCGGGCAGCGAGCTGGCCGACCGGCTCGAGGCGGCGCCCGCCAGGGTGCACCTCGTCGCCCACAGCATGGGCGGGCTCGTGGCGCGCGCCGCCCTCGCGCGCCCGCAGGCGGCGCGCCGGATCGCGCGCCTGGTGATGCTCGGCACGCCGAACCACGGCTCCTTCGGCCCGGTGCAGGCGCTGCGCGGCAGCTACTCGCTCGCGCGCAAGCTCGCGGCGCTCGACCTCGCCCACGGGCCCGAGGAGCTCGCGAGCCGGCTCTTCGCGACCTTCCCGGGCCTGCACGAGCTGCTGCCCCGGCCCGAGCGCTGGAACGGCGTCGATCTCTACGACGCGGCCGCCTGGCCCGGCGGCGCTCCCGCGCCCCGCCAGGCGATGCTCGACGCCGCGCGCTCCGTGCAGCGCGCGCTCCCCGAGCCGGCCGGCGACGAGCGCATCGCGCTGATCGCCGGCGTCGACCAGGAGACGGTCGTCGGCGTGAGCTTCGAGGACGGCGAGGTCTCCTACGACCTCGGCCGGGAGGGCGACGGCACCGTCCCGCTCGAGCTCGCGCTGCTGCGCGGCACGCGCACCTGGTACGTCGAGGAGGCGCACGGCAGCCTGCCCAACAACGGCGCGGTCGCGGAGGCCGTCGTCGACCTGCTCCGCGGCGGGGACACGAGCCGGCTCCCCACGAGCTGGGCGCCGCCGGGGCGCGCGCGCGCGCGCCGCGTGCGGGAGGCAGAGCTGCCGCAGGACCCGATCGCGCTGCGCGAGCCCGGCTCCTGGAGCACCCGCGACACGCGCCAGCTCGCCGACGAGTGGGTCTCCGCGCGCGCCCGCGCGGCCGGGCCGCCGCTGGCGGTGCCCGGTGCACGGCTCGACGGGGCCGGCGCGCCGCCGCCCGGCCTCCGGCACTCGCTGCGCGACGTCGAGGTGACGCGCCGCCGCGCCCACGGCATCGAGCTGTGCCTCGCGCACGGCAGCATCACCGAGGCGCCCGCGCGCTCGCTCACGCTCGGCATCTTCCAGGGCGTCGACCCGGCCGGCGCCGCCCGCGCGATCGACGAGCGGATGGCCGGCGTGGTGCGCGAGTTCATCACCCGCCGGATGCTCTCGGCCGAGGTCGGCGCCGTCTCGGTCCTCCCGACCGGGCGCCACCTGCTGCACGCCGACAGCGTGCTCTTCGTCGGCCTCGGGTCCTTCGACGGCTTCCGCGACGAGGTGCAGCAGTTCGTCGCCGAGAACATCGTGCGTACCTTCGTGCGCACGCACGTCGAGGACTTCGCGACGGTCCTCTTCGGTGCCGGCTCGGGCTGGAGCGTGGAGGGGCTGCTCTACAACCAGCTCCGGGGCTTCGTGCGCGGGCTCCTCGACGCCGACCGCGAGCATCGCATGCGCCGCATCACGATCTGCGAGACCCACCCCGAGCGCTACCAGGAGCTGAAGGAGGAGCTCTACCGGCTGGCGAGCACGGAGCTCTTCGGTGAGCTGGTCGTGACCTTCGACGAGGCCCGGCTGCCCGAGCCGCCGCTGCTCGGCGAGGCCGTGCGGCGCGCGCCTGCGCCGCGCAGCCAGGCCTACCTCGTCGTCCACCGCGAGGAGCGCAGCGACGCGACCCAGGTGTTCCGCTCGGCGGTGCTGACCGCGACCGGCCGGGCCGCGGTCGTGGCCGGGGCCCGCACGGTGGCGGACCGCGATCTCGACCGGCTCCTCGCGCGGATCGAGTCGCGCAGCTTCACCGCGGCGCGGCTCGCGGCCTTCGGCAGCGAGCTCGGAGCGCTGGTGCTCGACCCGACGGTCTCGGAGGTGCTGGCCGGGCAGCGCGAGTGCCACCTGGTGGTGGTCCACGACGCGGTGTCGTCGCGGATCCCCTGGGAGACCCTGTGCATCGACGGCTGGTTCCCCGCGGCCGAGCAGGGCCTCTCGCGCCGCTACGCCGCGCAGAACCTCTCGGTCGCGAAGTGGCTCGAGGAGCGCCGGCTCGGCGAGACCCTGGAGCTCCTGCTCGTCACGAACCCGACCGCGGACCTCGACGGCGCCGAGCGCGAGGCCCGGCGCCTGAAGGCGCTCTTCCCGAGCGGGAGCGCGGTGCGCCTCGAGGAGGTCGCACGCGAGCAGGCGACCCGCGCCGAGCTGCTCGCCCGGCTGCGCTCGGGCCGCTACGACGTGGTGCACTACGCGGGCCACGCCTTCTTCGACCCCGAGGCGCCGGCCCGCTCCGGGATCCTCTGCCACGGCGACGAGGTGCTCTCGGGCGCGCACCTCGCCGGGCTCGCGCACCTGCCCGCACTGGTGTTCTTCAACGCCTGCGAGGCGGGCCGGATCCGCTCGCCGGCGCTGCGCCGGCGCCGCGAGCTCGACGTCCGGCGCCGGGTCGACCGCACGATCGGCTTCGCCGAGGCCTTCCTGCGCGGCGGCGTCGCGAACTACGTGGGGACCTACTGGCCCGTCGGCGACGACGGGGCCGAGGCCTTCGCCACGACCTTCTACGGCGAGCTCGCCACCGGCGCCCCGATCGGCACGGCCCTCCAGGCCGGCCGCCGCGCGGTGCGCGAGCTCGCCTCGGTGGACTGGGCGGACTACGTCCACTACGGGACCTGTGACTTCGCCTTGAAGCGCGAGGGCTGAGCCATGACGGGCGCTGCGGGCCGCGCGCGGATCGGGGCCGCCGGGCGGATCGGCGTGATCGGGATCGTGCTGCTCGCGGGCGCCGCCAGCCGCGCCGAGCCGGCTGCCCCCGAGCCGGGCGAGCCTGGGACGGCCAGCGCCGTCTTCGCGGGCGGCTGCTTCTGGTGCATGGAGCCGCCCTTCGACGCGCTCGACGGCGTGCTCTCCACCACCTCGGGCTACACCGGCGGGAGCCTCGCGAACCCGACCTACGAGCAGGTCTCGGCCGGCGGCACCGGCCACGTCGAGGCGGTGCAGGTGCGCTACGACCCGCAGCGCGTCGGCTACGCGAAGCTCCTCGAGGTCTACTGGCGCAACGTGGACGCGCTCGACGACGGCGGGCAGTTCTGCGACCGCGGCGAGTCGTACCGGAGCGCGATCTTCGTGGGCGACGCCGAACAGCGGCGCCTGGCCGAGGCGTCGAAGCGCGCGATCGCCGCGCGGCTCGGCGGGCCCGTCGCGACCACGATCCGCGACGCCGCGCCCTTCTACCCGGCCGAGGAGTACCACCAGGACTACGCGCGGAAGAACCCCCTCCGCTACCGCTTCTACCGCAGCCGCTGCGGGCGCGACGCGCGGCTCGAACGGCTCTGGGGCGGCGCCCCAGTCCACTGAGCGCGTCCTCCCCGGAGGGACGACCCCATCTATAATCAGGGATGGATTCAGTCCTCTATTTACCGGACTGGAGCGGTCCCCTAATCTCGGAGCCGTTCGCCGGCGGCTCGTCGCCGCCCGCGGTCCCGAGGTCCCGCGCGTTGCTCCGCATGAGCCGCATCACCGACTACGGCATCGTCCTGCTGACCCACCTGGCAGCCGGCGCCGGCGACCAGGTGCACAACGCCCGCGAGCTCGCCCGCCGCGCCGGCCTCCCGCTCCCGGTCGTGAGCAAGATCCTGAAGATCCTGACCCGCGAGGGCTTCCTGCTCTCGCACCGGGGGATCAAGGGCGGCTACGCGCTGGCGCGCCGGCCCGGGGAGATCTCGGTCGCCTCGATCATCGACGCGCTCGAGGGGCCGATCGCGCTCACCGAGTGCGGGACCGAGGCGCACGGCGCCTGCGCGCGCGAGTCGCGCTGCGCGGTGCGCCAGCCCTGGCAGCAGATCAACCGCGAGGTGCGCAAGGCGCTCGCGCGCGTGCGCCTCGCGGACCTCGTGCCCCCGGGCGGCCCGGCGCCGCCGCACCGCGTCCTCCTGACCCTCACCGATCCGCCGCCGGCGCCGCCGTCCGGCGCACCGGCCGAATAGGAGAGAGCCGCCGCGATGGCCAACGAGACCCTCGAGCAGCTCGCCCGCGCCGACTACGAGTGGGGCTTCACGACCGACGTCGAGCAGGACGTGCTCGAGCCCGGCCTCTCGGAGGACGTGATCCGCCTGATCTCGACCAAGAAGGGCGAGCCCGCGTGGATGCTCGACTGGCGCCTCGCGGCCTATCGGCGCTGGACCCGGATGGAGGAGCCGCACCACTGGGCCCGCGTCGCCTTCCCGCCGATCGACTACCAGGCGATCCGCTACTACGCGGCCCCGAAGCAGAAGAAGAAGCTCGAGAGCCTCGACGAGCTCGATCCCGAGATCCGCCGCACCTACGAGAAGCTCGGCATCCCGCTCGACGAGCAGAAGATGCTGGCCGGCGTGGCGGTGGACGCGGTCTTCGACTCGGTGTCGGTGGCGACGACCTTCAAGAAGGAGCTCGAGAAGCACGGGATCGTCTTCCTGCCCTTCTCGGAGGCGGTGCACCGCGTGCCCGAGCTGGTGCAGCAGTACCTGGGCTCGGTGGTGCCGCAGGGGGACAACTTCTTCGCCGCCCTGAACTCGGCGGTCTTCACCGACGGCTCGTTCGTCTACATCCCGCCCGGCGTGCGCTGCCCGATGGAGCTCTCCACCTACTTCCGGATCAACGCCTCCGAGACCGGCCAGTTCGAGCGCACCCTGATCATCGCCGACCGCGGCGCACACGTGAGCTACCTCGAGGGCTGCACGGCGCCGCAGCGCGACGAGAACCAGCTCCACGCCGCGGTCGTCGAGCTGGTCGCGCTCGACGACGCCGAGATCAAGTACTCGACGGTCCAGAACTGGTACCCCGGCGACGCCGAGGGGCGCGGCGGGATCTACAACTTCGTGACCAAGCGCGGCAAGTGCGCCGGGCGCCGCTCGAAGATCTCCTGGACGCAGGTGGAGACCGGCTCGGCGATCACCTGGAAGTACCCGAGCTGCATCCTGCAGGGCGACGACTCGGTGGGCGAGTTCTACTCGGTGGCCCTGACCGCCAGGCACCAGCAGGCCGACACCGGGACCAAGATGATCCACATCGGCAAGCGCACCCGGAGCACGATCGTCTCGAAGGGCATCTCGGCCGCCCACGGCCAGAACTCCTACCGGGGCCTGGTGCGGATCCAGAAGGGCGCCGACGGGGCCCGCAACTACTCGCAGTGCGACTCGCTGCTGATCGGCGACCGCTGCGGTGCGCACACCTTCCCCTACCTCGAGGTGCAGAACCCGACGGCGCAGGTGGAGCACGAGGCCACCACCTCGAAGATCGGCGAGGACCAGCTCTTCTACTGCCAGCAGCGCGGGCTCTCCGAGGAGGACGCCGTGAACCTGATCGTGAACGGCTTCTGCAAGCGCGTGCTGAAGGAGCTGCCGATGGAGTTCGCCGTGGAGGCGCAGAAGCTGCTCGGCGTGAGCCTCGAAGGAGCCGTGGGATGAGCGTGCCGATGCTGGAGATCCGCGACCTGCACGCCCGCGTCGGGCCCTCCGGCCCGGGCGGCGGCGAGCCGCAGCCCATCCTGCAGGGGCTCGACCTCGTGCTCGAGCGCGGCGAGGTGGCCGCGGTGATGGGGCCCAACGGCTCGGGCAAGAGCACGCTCGCCAACGTGATCGCGGGCAAGCCGGGCTACGAGGTGACGAAGGGCCAGGTCCTCTACGAAGGCCGCGACCTGCTCGCGCTGGCGCCCGAGGAGCGCGCCCGCGCGGGCGTCTTCCTGGCCTTCCAGTACCCGGTGGAGATCCCGGGCGTCGGCAACACCTACTTCCTGAAGCAGGCGCTGAACGCGGTGCGCGCCCATCGCGGGCTCGAGGAGCTCGACGCCATGGAGTTCCTCTCGCTCGTGCGCGCGAAGCTGAAGCTCGTCGAGATGCCCGAGGCGCTGGTGAAGCGCGGCGTCAACGAGGGCTTCTCGGGTGGCGAGAAGAAGCGCAACGAGGTGCTCCAGATGGCGCTCCTCGAGCCGAGCCTCTGCATCCTCGACGAGACCGACTCGGGCCTCGACATCGACGCGCTGCGCGTGGTGGCGGGCGGCGTGAACGCCCTGCGCGGCCCCGAGCGCTCGATGCTGGTCATCACCCACTACCAGCGGCTGCTCGAGTACATCGTGCCGGACCGGGTGCACGTGCTGGCCGGCGGGCGGATCGTGCGCAGCGGCGACAAGGCGCTGGCCCTCGAGCTCGAGGAGAAGGGCTACGGCTGGGTGCAGCCGGCCGCGGGGGCCGCCGCGCGATGAGCGAGGCCTCCCCGGAACGGCACTGGGCGGAGGCCTTCGCCGCGGCCGCCCCCGAGCGGGCCGGCGAGCCGGCCTGGCTCGAGTCCGCGCGCAAGGCCGCGATCGCGCGCTTCGCCGAGCTCGGCCTGCCGTCGCGACGACACGAGGAGTGGAGGTACAC
The DNA here is from genome assembly GCA_035063765.1 of Deltaproteobacteria bacterium. Taxonomy (NCBI): domain Bacteria; kingdom Pseudomonadati; phylum Myxococcota; class Myxococcia; species Deltaproteobacteria bacterium. Next base: position 95,397 of record JAPSFT010000008.1, on the reverse strand, counting down.
GAGCGCCGAGCGGATCGGGCGCGTCCCGTGGCGGCCGGCGCCGGCGGCGGCGCTCGGGGCCGGCGGGCTCGACGCCTTCGAGCTCGCGCTCGGCGAGGGCCCGCGCCTCGTCTTCGTGAACGGCCGCTTCGCGCCCGGGTGGAGCCGGCGCGAGGGGCTCCCGGCCGGCGTCCTGGCCGCGGACGCGCGCTCGCGCTGGGAGCCCGAGGGCGCGTGGCTCGAGCCGCTCCTCGCCCTGCCCGCGGCGCTCGCCGATCGCGCCTTCGCCGCGCTCGCGGCGGCGCTCGCGCCCGACGCGGCGGTGGTGCGGGTCGGCCGCGACGTCGCGCTCGGGCCGCCGCTCACCGTCGTCTTCCTGAGCGCGCCGGGCGCGGACGCGGCCACGACGCCGCGCCTCGTGGTCGAGGCGGAGGCCGGCGCGCGGCTCTCGCTCGTCGAGGTCCACGCCGGCCCCGCCGGCGCCGAGCGCCAGCTCCGCAACGCGCTCGGCGAGATCGTCGTGGGCCCGCGCGCCGCCGTCGACCACGTCCGGATCCAGCTCGACGGCGCCGGCGCGACCCACCTGGGCCACGTCCACGCGCGCGTCGCACGCGGCGGCCGCTACGCGAGCCGCACGGTCTCGCTCGGCGCCGCCGTCGCGCGCCTCGACCTGGTGGTGAGCCTCGACGGCGAGGGCGCCGAGGCGACGCTCGACGGGCTCTACGTCACGGCCGGCGGCCAGCACAGCGACAACCGCACCACCGTGGACCACGCGCGCCCGCACGGCACGAGCCGCGAGCTCTACAAGGGCGTGCTGGCGGGGCACTCGCGGGGCGTCTTCAGCGGCAAGGTGCTGGTGCGCAAGGGCGCGCAGAAGACCAGCGCCGAGCAGCGCAACGCGAACCTGCTCCTGAGCGGCCAGGCCGAGGCGGACAGCAAGCCCCAGCTCGAGATCGAGGCCGACGACGTGCGCTGCAGCCACGGCTCGACGATCGGCCAGCTCGACGAGGAGGCGCTCTTCTTCCTGCGCGCCCGCGGGCTCGACCTCGCGGCGGCCCGCGCGCTGCTCGTGCGCGCCTTCGCGGACGAGATCCTGGCAGGGGTGCCCGGCGAGGGGCTGCGCGAGCGGCTGCTCGCGGGCGTGCTCGCGAAGCTCGCGGCGGCCGGCGCCGCGGAGGCGGCGTCGTGAGCACGCCCTTCCGCGACGCCGAGCTGGCGCGCATCCGCGCCGACTTCCCGATCCTCGACCAGAAGGTGCACGGCAAGCCCCTGGTCTTCCTCGACAGCGCCGCCAGCACCCAGAAGCCGCGCGTCGTGATCGACGCGATCTCGCGGCTCTACGCCGAGGACTACGCGAACGTCCACCGCGGCGTGTATCAGCTCGCCGAGCGCGCGACGGCCGCCTACGAGGCCGGCCGCGAGGCGGCGCGCCGCCTGCTCCACGCCCCCGACGCCCGCGAGGTGATCCTCCTGCGCGGCACCACCGAGGCGATCAACCTGGTGGCGCAGAGCTGGGGCCGCGCGAACGTCGGGCCGGGCGACGAGATCCTGGTCACGGCGATGGAGCACCACTCGAACATCGTGCCGTGGCAGCTCCTGTGCGCCGAGCGCGGCGCACAGCTCGTGGTGGCGCCGATCGACGACAGCGGAGCGCTGGTCCTCGAGGAGCTCGAGCGGCGGGTCGGGCCCCGCACGAAGCTGGTTGCGGCCGTGCACGTCTCGAACGCGCTCGGCACGCGCAACCCGCTGCGCGAGATCGTCGAGATCGCCCACGCGGCGGGTGCGCGCGTGCTGGTCGACGGCGCGCAGGCGGTGGCGCGGCTGCCCGTCGACGTGCGCGCGATCGGCTGCGACTTCTACGCCTTCTCCGGGCACAAGGTCTACGGGCCGTCGGGGATCGGCGCGCTCTGGGGCCGCGCGGAGCTGCTCGAGGCGATGCCTCCCTGGCAGGGCGGCGGCGAGATGATCGAGTCGGTGAGCTTCGAGAAGACGACCTGGGCCCGGCTCCCGCACAAGTTCGAGGCCGGCACCCCGCACATCGCCGGCGGCGCGGGCCTCGCGGCCGCGATCGGCTACCTGGAGGCGGCCGGCGTCGAGCGGGTCGAGGCGCACGAGGACGATCTCCTCGCCTACGCGACCGAGGCGGTACGGGAGGTCCCGGGCCTGCGCCTGATCGGCACCGCGCCGGACAAGGCCGGCGTGCTGGCCTTCGTCCTCGACGGCGTCCACGCCCACGACGTCGGCACGATCCTCGACCGCGAGGGCGTGGCGGTGCGCGCAGGCCACCACTGCGCGCAGCCGGTGATGCAGCGCTTCGGCGTGCCGGCGACCGTGCGCGCCTCCTTCGGCCTCTACAACTCCCGCGCCGACGTCGACGCGCTGCTGCGCGGGCTGCGGACGGTGGTCGAGGTGTTCCGATGAGCGCGGAGCTGCGCGAGCTCTACCAGTCGGTGATCCTCGACCACTACAAGAAGCCGCGCAACTACGGCCGCCCGCCGGGCGCCGACCGGGTGGCCGAGGGCGTGAACCCCCTGTGCGGCGACCACGTGCACGTCTACGCGAAGCTCGAGGGCGAGCGCGTCGCGGAGCTCGGCTTCGAGGGCTCCGGCTGCGCGATCTCGACCGCGGCGGCCTCGCTGATGACCCAGGCCGTGAAGGGCCGCACGACCGGCGAGGTGCGCGCGCTCTTCGAACGCTTCCACGAGCTCGTGACGGGCCGCGGCGAGGTGGACCCCGAGTCGCTCGGCAAGCTCGCCGTCCTGGCGGGCGTCCGCGAGTTCCCGGCGCGGGTCAAGTGCGCGACGCTGGCCTGGCACGCGCTCTGCGCCGCCCTGGACGGCACCGGCGAGCCGGTGAGCACGGAGTGAAGATGACCGACGAGACCCTGCCGGCGAGCGATCGCCACCCGAACGACCCGATCGCGAGCGAGCCCACCCCGGCGCCCGAGCGCGGCGGGATCGAGGCCGCCGTGATCGCCCAGCTCAAGACCGTCTACGACCCCGAGATCCCCGTCGACATCTACGAGCTCGGCCTCGTCTACGCGGTCGAGGTGAGCGACGAGGGCCACGTCGAGATCCGCATGACGCTGACGTCGCCGATGTGTCCGGTCGCCGGCTCGCTGCCGCCCGAGGTGGAGGCGAAGGTGGCCCAGGTGCCGGGGGTGCAGTCGTCCCGGGTCGAGCTGGTGTGGGAGCCGCCCTGGAACCCGAGCATGATGTCGGAGGCGGCGCGCCTCGAACTGGGCTTCGACTGAGGTAGACTGCCCGCGCGCCAGGCGCCCATCGCGAGGGACCATGCCGACCCCGGGAATGCAGGAACGCGGGAAGAGCCTCGAAGAGGCGTTCTTCAAGAAGCAGCACGCCGAGCAGCTCGAGAAGCTGCGCCGCAAGCAGGAGCAGGCCGAGGCGCGCGAGGCGCTGGCCGCCGCCAGCGGCATCAGCGACGACACGGAGCTGCTCGACCGCCTGGCCGCGCTCGGCATCCGCGCCGAGACGCTGGCGGCGCTGACCCTGATCCCGCTCGTCGAGGTGGCCTGGGCCGACGGGAAGATGGATGCGAACGAGCGCAACGCGATCCTGCGCGGCGCCGAGTCGTCGGGGATCGAGCCCGGCTCGCCGAGCCACGTGCTGCTCGAGATCTGGACCCGGGACCGGCCGGCGCCGGAGCTGATGGCGTCCTGGAAGGGCTACATCGGCGCGCTGGCCGGCGAGCTCTCCGCCGACCAGCGGTGGCACCTCGAGGAGAAGATCGTGGGGCGCGCGCGCTCGGTCGCCGAGTCGGCCGGCGGCTTCCTCGGGCTCGGGCGGAAGGTCTCGGCCGAGGAGGAGCGCGTGCTCGGCGAGCTCGAACGGGCCTTCGGCTCGCGCACCTGATCCGCTACGCGCGGGCCGTGCGCTCGAGCAGATCGAGGTAGAGCGCCGCGTCGCCGGCGTGGAAGCAGCAGAAGGTCACGCGCCGCGGCCATTCGTGCTCGACCAGCCAGGCGCCGGCCGAGCGCAGGGCGATGCGCGTCGCGGCCTCGAGCGGAAAGCCGTAGGCGCCGGTCGAGATCGCCGGGAAGGCGATCGTCGCGAGCTCGCTGCGCCGGGCCAGGCGCAGGGACTCGGTGTAGGCCGAGGCCAGCACCGCCGCCTCGCCCTCGCCGCCGCCGCGCCAGATCGGGCCGACCGCGTGGATCACCCAGCGCGCGGGCAGCCCGTAGCCGCCGGTCATGCGCGCCTCGCCCGGCGGGCAGCCGCCGATCGTGCGGCACTCCTCGAGGAGCTTGGGCCCGGCCGCGCGGTGGATCGCGCCGTCCACCCCGCCGCCCCCCAGCAACGACGCGTTCGCCGCGTTCACGATCGCGTCCACGGCCAGCGTCGTGATGTCGGCCGTCACGACCTCGATGCGAGCCATCACGTCGCGCACGCTCCCTCTTTGCCCGCCGCGGTCCCGCCTGTCAACGCCTGCTAGCTTCCGCCGGCGCCCCGGGAGACGTCCGATGAGCTCCGCCCGGCTCCGCCTCGCTGCGCGATCGCCGCGCCCGCCGGCGGCGGCATGAGCGGCGCCGCCCCCGCGGCCGCTCCCGGCCGCGTGCTGGTGACCGGCGCCAACGGGAGCCTCGGCCGCGCGCTGCTCGCGCGCCTCGCGGGCAGCCGCACCGCCGCGCGCGCGCTGGTGCGCTCGGAGCGCGCCGCCGCCGGCGTGCGGGCGCTCCCCGCGGCGCCCGAGGTCGTGACCGCCGACTACCGCGACGCCGCGGCGCTCGGCGCGGCCGCCGCCGGCTGCTCTGCCGTGGTGCACCTGGTCGGCATCCTCAAGGAGTCGCCCGGGACGAGCTACGAGGACGCCCACGAGGGCAGCGCCCGGGCGCTCGCGGCCGCCGCGATCGGTGCCGGCTGCCAGCGCGCCGTCTACCTGAGCATCCTCGGCGCGAGCGTGGGAGCGGCCAACGCCTGCCTCGCTTCGAAGGCGCGCGCCGAGGCGATCCTGCTGGCGCCGCCCCTGCGCACCACCGTGCTCCGGGTCCCGATGGTGCTCGGCGGCGACGACCCCGCCAGCACCGCGCTGCGCGCCCGCGCGCGCGCCCGCTTCGCGCCGCTGGTACGCGGCGGCGCCGCGCTCGAGCAGCCGATCGACGCCGCCGACGTGGTCGAGGCGATCGTCGCGGCCCTGGCACGGCCCGCGCTGGCCGGCCGCGTGCTCGAGCTCGCCGGCCCCGAGTCGCTGCCGCGCCACGCCCTCGTCCGGCGCACCGCCGCGCTCGCGGGCGCACCCGCTCCGACCGTCCTCCCGATCCCCCTCGCCGCCGCGCGCCTCTTCGCCGCGCTCGCCGAGCGCCTCGCCACGAACCCCCCGCTCACGCCCGCCATGCTGGGCGTCCTCGAGCACGACGACTCCGTCGACCCCGCCCCGGCCTGCCGCGCGCTCGGCATCGAGCTCACCGCCCTCGACACCACGCTGCGCCGCTGCCTGGCGGGCGCTCGGGGCGCGTGAGCCGCTTCGCCGGGCGGCGCGCCCCCCGCCGCGGCACCCTCCTGCCCGTGCCCGATCCCGGAGCTCCCGTGCCCGAGCCGGCCCGCACCGCCGCCGCCACCACCACCGAAACGGCCCGGCGCCGCGCGCCGCGCGTCCTGCGGCTCGCGCCCTGGCTCGTGACGCTCGCCTGCTTCGCCTTCCTGTGGAGCCGGATCGACGGCGCCGCCCGCCGGCAGGGCTCGTCGGCGCTGCCGTTCCTGATGGCGGTCTTCGAGCGGGTGGACTGGTGGAGCTGGCTCGTGCTGATGATCCCCTACTCCCTCCTCTACTTCGCGGTGGACTCGGTCGTCGTCTGGCGGGTCGTGAACTGGTTCAACGCGCCCGTCCCGCTGCGCGACATCCTGCCGGTCCGCGCCAGCACCTACATCCTCTCGATCCTGAACGAGCAGATCGGCAAGGGCGTGATGGCCTACTACCTGAACCGGCGCGACGGCGTACCCGGCTGGCAGGTGGGCTCGAGCATGCTCTTCATCATGTTCTGCGAGCTCTACTACCTGCTCACCTGGGCGCTGATCGGAGCCGGGCTGCGCCGGCAGGCGCTGCCCGAGGTCTTCCACGTGCTGCCGATCGTCGGGCTCGGCGCGGCCGCCTTCCTGGTGCTCTGGATCCTCTACTTCCGCGGCGTGATCGCAGGGGGCTCCCGGCTCCGCGAGCGCGAGATCCTGCACGCCTTCCGGCGCGCCCGGCCCTGGCACTACCTCGCGGTCGTGCTCCTGCGCTCGCCGGCGCTGCTCGTGGCGACGGTGGTCTACACGCTCGGGCTCCGCCTGTTCGGGGTCGCGGCCGGCTTCGCGGAGATCCTCGGCGTCCTGCCGCTGGTCTTCTTCGGCGCTGCGATCCCGGGCCCGATGCGCGCGGTGGCGGTCTCGATGTGGGTGCTGCTGTTCCCGGCGCAGCCCGCCGAGATGGTCGCCTTCGGGCTCGTGATGCACAACTTCTTCGTGTTCTTCAACGCGGCGATCGGGCTGCTCTTCGTGCGCCGGGCGCAGCGCGAGCTGTTCGGGACGGGGGCTCAGGCCTGAGGCGGAGCGCGCAGGGCGAGCAGCCGGCCCGCCATCGAGACGGCGGTCGAGGCGAGCAGCAGCCAGCCGGCGGCGAGGATCCAGCCCCGGCCGGGCCCGCCCAGCCCGAGCGCGTCGCGGTAGATCGGGACGGCGACGAGGACGTAGTAGGCGATGCCGTTCCAGCGCCCGAGCGCGCTCGTGCGCAGGGTGCGCCCGGCGAGCGCGCGTGAGTCGAGCACGTACTGCACGAAGGCGGCGGCGACGAGCGGTGCCAGCAGCACCGGCAGCTCGCCGCGCCCCGCCCAGGCCGCGAGCCCCACGACGCACAGGGTGGCATCGGCCGCGTGATCGACGAGGCCGCCGAGCGGCGAGGCCTCGCCGCGCCGGCGCGCGACGCGGCCGTCGGCGAGATCGGTCGCGGCGGCCAGCGCGAAGAGGCCGCCGGCGGCGAGCGGCTGGCCGTGCAGGATCGCGGTACCGAGCGCCGGCACGAGCGCCAGGCGCGCCAGCGAGAGCGTGTTGGCCCAGGTGCCCCAGCGGCCACGGGCCGCGCGCGGGGGCTCCACGACTCCACCCTGCCGCATGGCCGGCACCATACCAGACGGACGCTACGTTCCGGCTCCGCGAAGGGGGGTGGCGTGCGCAAGCGGCTCGGACTGGCGATGGTGGCCGTGGCAGCCGCGATCGCGTGCGATCGCGGGCCGTCGGTGGAGCTCTCCGAGGCTGCGCAGCGCGGGCGCAAGGTCTACCTGAACGTGTGCATCGCCTGCCACAACGCCGACCCGGCCAAGGACGGCACGCTCGGCCCGAACCTGGCCGGCTCGACCAGCGAGCTGATCGAGTGGCGCGTCGTCCGCGGCACCTACCCGCCTGGATACACACCGAAGCGGCCGACCAACGCGATGCCGGCCTTCCCGCACCTGGCCGCGGACGTGGACGACCTCTACGCCTTCGTGCGCGAGACGACCGCGGGCGCCGCCCCGTAGCCCCGCTCTCCGCTCAGAAGGCCGTCAGGATCTCCTGCGCCAGGAACAGCACCAGCGTGAGGCCGAGCCCCATGTGGATCGTGCCGCTCACGGTGCCGAGCTGCTTGAGCCCGGGGCCCATCAGCACGATCAGCTCGAGCGCCAGCATGACCGCCAGCGCGACGATCCAGTAGAGGGTGACCCCGCCGGTGCCCGTGAAGGCGAAGTGGCTCGCGGCGCCCATGAAGAACAGCATCGGGATCGAGAAGAGCACGTTCGCGCGCGAGGCGGTGCCGGCGCGCGGCGCGCGCGCGGCCGCCTCCGGGATCGCCTGGCCACCGGCCGCGACCTGCTCGGCGGAGCGGATCACGAGCTTCTGGGTCGGCCAGATCACGAACCACACGTTGAACCACATCAGGCTGCCGAGGATCCCACCGGTCAGGATGCGGGTCATGTAGCCCGAATCGAGCGGGGTCTGGTCGTGACCCCACTTGGCGAGCACGATCAGCCAGCCGCTCAGGAAGGTGACCATCGCGCCCCAGCGGAACCACCAGAGGGCGTTCGGCACGAGCCCGCGCACCATCGCGCCGCGGGCGCTGCCTCCGAGCTCGGTCGCGAAGAAGGGCGTCTGGACGAAGTTGAAGTAGTAGAGCATCCCGATCCAGGTGATGCCGGCCAGGAAGTGGAGCCAGCGGAGGAGGAAGTACACGCCCTCCATGCTGAACAGTTCCATGTCGGTGTCCCTCCTGTGTGGCGAACGGGAAGCCCATTCTAGCCACACTTCGCGGGCGGGCGCAGGAGGCTCAGCGCCGCTCTTCGAAGACGGTCTCGGCGACGGTCTCGGCGGCGCGGTCGACCGGCAGCTCGCGGGAGCTGCCGTCGCGGCGGCGCTTCAGCTCGACCACCTTCTTCGCGAGCCCGCGGGCACCGACCACGATCCGGTAGGGGATCCCGACCAGGTCGGCGTCCTTGAACTTGACGCCCGGCCGCTCGTCGCGGTCGTCGAGCAGCACGTCGACGCCGGCGCCGCGCAGGGCCTCGTAGAGGCGCTCGCCGACCTCGGCGGTCTCGACCTCCTTCGGGTTCAGGACCGTCACCACCACCTCGAAGGGCGCCACCCCGACCGGCCAGGCGATCCCGGCCGCGTCGTGGCAGCGCTCGACGATCGCCGCCGCCACGCGCCCGACGCCGATCCCGTACGAGCCCATCACGATCGGCACGGACTGGCCCTGCTCGTCGAGCACCGTGGCCCCGAGCGCCTCGCTGTAGCGGGTGCCGAGCTTGAAGATGTGGCCGACCTCGATGGTCTTCGCGACCGCGAGCGGGCTCGCGCAGAGCGGGCAGGCCTCGCCCGCGGCGACCGCGCGCAGGTCGAGCCAGCCGGCGACCGCGACGTCGCGGCCGGGCTCGACGCCGCGCAGGTGGAAGCCGTCCTCGTTCGCGCCCGTGGTCATGCCGCGGCGGCCCTGGAGCGCGAGGTCCGCGAGCACCCGGAGACCGCGCACGCCCACCGCCCCGAGGCTCCCCGCCGAGGCGCCGAGCGCGGCGCGGATCTCCTCGTCGCGGGCCGCGCGCACGGCCGTCGCGCCGGCGCCGTCGGCGAGCTTCTGCTCGGAGAGCAGGTGGTCGCCACGCAGGAGGACGAGCACGGTCTCGCCGTCGACCACGTAGACCAGCGTCTTGATCTGGCGCTCGGCGGGCGCGCCGCCCGGGAAGGACACGAGGTCCTCGATGGTCCGCACGCCGGGGGTCGCGAACTTCTCGGGGGCCGCCGCCGCACCCTCGTCCGCGACCTCCGCGAGCTGCGAGGTGGCCTTCTCGACGTTGGCCGCGTAGCCGCAGGCGCCGCACGAGGCCACCCAGTCCTCGCCCGCGTCGCTCGGCACCATGAACTCGATCGACTCGCTGCCGCCCATCGCGCCCGAGGAGGCCTCGACCGCGAGCGGCTGGAGCCCGCAGCGCTCGAAGATCCGGCGGTACGCGTCGAAGTGGAGCTGGAAGGCGCGGTCGAGCCCGGCGCGGTCGAGGTCGAGCGAGTAGGAGTCCTTCATCACGAACTCGCGCACCCGCAGCAGGCCCGACTTGGGACGCGGCTCGTCGCGGAACTTGGTCTGCACCTGGAACCAGATCTGGGGCAGCGCGCGGTAGCTGCGCACCTCGACGGCGAGCGACGCGAAGACCTCCTCGTGGGTCATGCCCAGGCACAGCTCGGCGCCGCGCCGGTCCTCGAGGCGGAACATCTCCTCGCCCATCACCTGCCAGCGGCCGGAGCGCTGCCACAGCTCCGCCGGGTGCAGCGCCGGCAGCCGGAACTCCTGCCCGCCGATCCGCTCCATCTCCTCGCGCACGATGCGCTCGATCTTGCGGCACACGCGCCAGCCGAGCGGCAGCAGCGAGTAGATGCCGGCGGAGAGCTGGCGTACGAGCCCGGCGCGCACGAGGAGCTTGTGGCTGACGGCTTCGGCGTCGGCCGGGTCGTCGCGCAGGGTCGGGACGAAGGCGTGGGACCAGCGCACCCGCCGTCCTCCTCGGCCGCGAACCTAACCGACGGCTCCGCGGATCGCCTTCACAGGAGCGCGAGCACCGCGGCATAGGTGTGGAGCTCCGTGCTCCCGGCGACGGGCCCGAACTGGAACGACCCGAAGGGCCCCGCGAGCGGCGTCGCGCCGAGCGCGCGCGCGACCACGGCAGCCTCGAGGCCGGCATGGCGGAAGAGCGTCCGCCCGCGGCCCGAGCAGCTGAGGTAGAGGGCCGCCGCAGCGGGCGACGGCGCCGTCGCGAGCACGCGCGCCAGGTCCTCGCGTGCCAGGTCGCCGTCGCGCAGCGCAAAGCGCAGGCGGGCGCCCGGGCGCAGATCCTCGGCGAGCGCGAAGGCGCGCTGCTCGGGTGCGAAGCCGGCCACCGGGCGCACGACGAAGCGGTCGCCGGCGCGCGGCAGGGCTGCGACCACGAGCTCGCCCGCGCGGCGCAGGTCCGCGGCGAGCGGCGCGCCCGCCGCCTCGCAGTAGACGTCGAGCGCGGGCCGCCCCGCGAGCTCGAGCACCCAGTGGCCGTCGCTGCGCGTGACCGGCAGGCAGCCCGTGATCGGCCGGCAGCCGTGATCGACGGCGATCCGTGCCGGCCGCGGCAGGTGGAGCACGAGGCCGGCGGCGCCGCCAGGGGCCAGCTCGCGCCCGCTCCAGGGCGCGCCGGGCCTTCCGTCCGGGGCGATCGCCGCCGCCGCGCCCACCAGCGAGCCGGGCGGCAGGACCTCGTCACAGGCCGCGAGCAGCCGCCGCGTGTCGATCGCGACCGGGTCCGTGAAGAGCACGGCCAGGTCGCCCTCGGCCGCCGAGCGGCCCAGGGCCGCCTCGAGCTCGGCGCCCGCCGCCTCCTCGGCGCCGGCGAGATCGGCGAGACGGAACGGGGTGGCCTCGAGCCCGGCCAGGGCCAGGACGGCGACCGCCGGGCCCTCCTGCTCCTCGTCGGCGCCGGCCAGGACCCCGTGCGCGAGCAGGCCCGCGACGGCGCCCGTCCCGAGGCCCGCCCGGGCAGCCGCCGCGGCTCGTGGCGCGCTCGCCCCGGGACCCGCCACGAAGACGAAGGCGGCGTCCACGGCCCCGAGCGCGGCGCGCGCCTCCCCGGCCAGCGCGGCGGCCGCCCGGCCCGGCTCCTCGTCCCTGGCGAGTGCGGCGAAGGCGCGGATCACGGGCCGAGGATACGCGCCCGGCGCTCGGCTTCCCTCGAAGGGGGGGCTCGGCTAGCATCGGCCCCGCTGCGCCGCTGCACCCCTCCTGGCGCCGCAAAGCCCCTAGGTCGTGAACTCCTGGGACGCCGGCCCCTCTGGGAAGACGAGAGACATTGGCGGACTACGTGCGCATCGAGCGCGAGGCCGAGCTGCGGGCCCTGGCCAAGGACCTGCTTCGCGAGAAGGTGATCGCGGTCGATACCGAGGCCGACAGCTTCTACCACTACTACGACAAGACCTGCCTGGTACAGATCGCATCGAGCGAGGGGATCTTCCTGGTCGATCCCCTGGCGCTCGGAGGCCCCTCGGAGCTGGCGCCGCTCGGGCCGGTCTTCGCCGCCCGGAAGGTGCGCAAGATCTTCCACGCCGCCGAGTACGACCTCTACGTGCTCAAGCGCGACTGCGGCTTCGAGTTCGCGCACCTCTTCGACACGATGGTGTCGGCCCAGCTGCTCGGCTATCCCGCCGTCGGCCTGGCCGCGCTCTCCGAGCGACACTTCAACGTGAAGCTCCCGAAGGACGAGCAGCGCTCCGACTGGTCGACGCGCCCGCTGCGCGAGAGCCAGCTCCTCTACGCCGCCTCCGACGTCGCGCACCTGGTCCAGCTCGCCGACAAGCTCGAGGCACAGCTCGAGGAGAAGGGCCGGCTCGCCTGGGCGAAGGAGGAGTTCGAGACGCTGGTGGCCCGTACCTGGCCGCCGCGCGAGTTCGACGGCGCGGGCTACCTGCGCATCAAGGGCGCCAAGGGCCTGCCGCCCGTTCAGCTCTCGATCCTGCGCGAGCTCTACCTGCTGCGCGACGCGCGTGCGCGCGAGGTCGACCGCCCGCCCTTCAAGGTGCTCGGCAACCGTACGCTGCTCGAGATCGCGCAGCGCCAGCCGCGCGACACCGCGGAGCTCGGCTCGATCAAGGGCATCACCGAGCTGATCCTGCGCCGGCTCGGCAAGGAGATCCTGGCGGCGGTGACGAAGGGCGCCGGCTCGCCGCACGGTCCCTTGCGGCGCGTCGAGGGGAGCGGGCGGCGGCGCATGGACCGCCGCACCGAGAAGCGCGTCGAGCGGCTCAAGCGCTGGCGCACCGGGCGCGCCAGGGAGCTGGGCCTCGACCCGGGGGTCCTGTGCCCGAACACCGGCCTCGAGGCGATCGCGTGGAGGAATCCCGCCCGGGCCGCCGAGGTGGCGGAGATCCCGGAGCTGAAGGGCTGGTTCGTGCGCGAGTTCGGGCGCGAGATCGCCGACGCGCTGCGCGGGGACGAGGAAGAGGGCGACTGAGCCCGCCGCGCCGAGCGCACGGCCCGGAAACAAGAAGCCCCCCGGCACACTCGGCCGGGGGGCTCTGTCGTTCCGGTGCCCCGGGGACTCCGGGAAAGGCGGGGTGCCGATTTCTTGGGGGAAAGCGCCTTTTGGGGTGCTATCCCCGGAGTCCCCGAGACGCGTCCTCCGGAGAACGAGCGCGCCCGTTGCCGTTCTCCGGAGACATCCAGAACGTCTCCACGGCTCCTCGGAGGAGCACGATCCGTGCCAGCTCGCCCCGGCGCGGCTCGCGTGAAGCCAACTGCCTGGAATCAGGGCGGGTTTCCTCCGGATCGACGCGAGAGACGATCTTCGCCTGGCGCAGCCGCAGGAGGCACCAGGAGCTGTGGAAGAACCGGGCGGCAGGCGGCAGATCCGGCTCCAACAGCTGGTTCTACGGTCTTTTCCGCTGTGTCCTCGGCATGCAGCTCCGGGCGGCAGTGCCGCTTTCCGTTCCTCCCGGCCGCATGCCCTCCCGAGCGCGGTATGCTCGCGCGCCATGTTCGCCGCCCGCCGCAAGCGCTTCCTCGAGGCGATGGAGCCGGACTCGGTCGCGATCCTGCTCGGGGCGGAGCCGGCGGTCCGCTCGCGCGACACCCACTACCGCTTCCGCCAGGACAGCGACTTCCACTACCTGACGGGCTTCGACCACCCGGGCGCGGCGGCGGTCCTGCGCCGGGACGGCGGGCCGCCCTTCACCCTCTTCGTCGAGCCGCGCGACCCCGAGGCGGAGACCTGGACCGGCTACCGGCCGGGGGTCGAGGGCGCGCGCGCGGACTTCGGCGCCGACGAGGCGCACCCCCGGTCCGAGCTGCTCGCGAAGCTCCCGGCGCTGCTCGAGCGGGCCCGGCGCGTCCATCACGTGCTCGGCCGCGATCCGCGCGTCGACCAGAGGATCGTCGAGACCGTCGAGGCGGCGCGGATCCGCTCGCGCGCGCACGCGCCGCCGCCGGAGGCGATCGTCGACCCGCGGGCGATCGTGCACGAGATGCGCCTCGTGAAGGAGCCCGAAGAGCTCGAGCTCATGCGGCGCGCCGCCGAGATCAGCCGCGAGGCGCACGCGGCGGCGGCCGGCCGGGCCCACGCGGGCGCCGGCGAGCACGAGCTCGAGGCGCTCCTCGATTACACCTTCCGGCGGCGAGGCGCCGCGGGGCCGGCCTACGAGTCGATCGTGGGCGGTGGGGCCAACGCCACCGTGCTCCACTACGTCGCGAACGACCAGCCGCTGCGCGACGGCACGCTGGTGCTGATCGACGCCGGCTGCGAGTACGCGGGCTACGCCTCGGACGTGACGCGCACCTATCCGGTCGGGGGCCGCTTCACACCCGAGGCGCGGGCGGTCTACGAGGTGGTGCTCGCCGCGCAGGAGGCGGCGCTCGAGGCCTCGCGCCCCGGGGCCACGCTCGACGAGGTGCACGACGCGGCCCTGCGCCGCCTCGTCGAGGGCATGATCGAGCTCGCGCTGCTGCCCCGGACCCCGCTCGACGAGGCGATCGCGGCCGGCGACTTCCGCCGCTACTACATGCACCGCACGAGCCACTGGCTGGGCCTCGACGTCCACGACGTCGGCGCCTACAGCCGGGACGGCAAGCCGCGCCGGCTCGAGCCGGGCATGGTCTTCACGGTCGAGCCGGGCCTCTACGTGCCCGCCCGCGACGAGCGCGCGCCGGCGGCGCTGCGCGGCATCGGCGTGCGCATCGAGGACGACGTGGTCGTCCTCGAGACGGGGCACGAGAACCTGTGCGCCGCGATCCCGAAGCGCCCCGACGAGCTCGAGGCGCTGGTACGGTCCGGCGCGCGCGCCTGACCGCCCTCCCTTCCCCCACCGACCGAGGAGCCCGCTCCCCATGGCCGACATCGAGTCCCTGCTCCGCGAGAAGCGCGTGTTCGAGCCGGCGAAGGCCTTCGCGAAGCAGGCGGTCTGGACCCCGCGCCAGGTGGCCGCGTACCGCAAGCTCGGCGCCCGGAGCCCGCAGCGCTTCTGGGCCGCGATGGCGAAGGAGCACCTGAGCTGGTTCTCGCCCTGGCGGAAGGTCCTCGACTGGAAGCCGCCCTACGCGAAGTGGTTCGTCGGGGGCAAGCTCAACGCCGCCTACAACTGCCTCGACCGCCACGTCGAAGGCCCCGGCGCCTGGCGCCGCAACAAGGCCGCGATCGTCTGGGAGGGCGAGCCCGGCGACAGCCGCGTGCTCACCTACGGGCAGCTCCACCGCGAGGTCTGCCGGTTCGCGAACGTGCTGAAGTCGCTCGGGGTCGCGAAGGGCGACCGCGTCGCCATCTACCTGCCGCTCGTCCCCGAGGCGGCGATCGCGATGCTCGCCTGCGCGCGGATCGGCGCCACCCACTCGGTGGTCTTCGGCGGCTTCTCGGCCGAGGCGCTGCGCGACCGGATCCGGGACGCCGGCGCGAAGCTGGTGGTGACGGCCGACGGCGGCTACCGGCGCGGCGCCGCCTTCGCGCTGAAGCCCGCCGTCGACGAGGCGCTCGAGGAGGTCGAGGGCGTCGAGCACGTGATCGTGCTGCGCCGCACCGGCGCGCCGACGCGGATGCGCAGCGGCCGCGACCACTGGTGGCACGAGCGCATGGAGGGCGCCTCCGCGGACTGCCCGCCCGCGAAGCTCGACTCCGAGCACCCGCTCTTCATCCTCTACACGAGCGGAACGACCGGCAAGCCGAAGGGCATCCTGCACACGACGGGCGGCTTCCTGACCCACGTGGCGGCCACCACCCGGGTGGTCTTCGACCTGAAGGACGAGGACGTCTACTGGTGCACCGCCGACGTCGGCTGGGTCACCGGACACTCCTACGTCGTCTACGGCCCGCTCGCGGTCGGCGCGACGACGGTCATGTACGAGGGCGTGCCCACCCACCCCGCGCCCGACCGCTGGTGGTCGATCATCGAGCGCTGGGGCGTGACGGTGCTCTACACCGCGCCGACCGCGATCCGCGCCTTCATCCGCCTCGGCGAGGAGCACCCCGCGAAGCACGACCTCTCCTCGCTGCGCCTGCTCGGCTCGGTGGGCGAGCCGATCAACCCCGAGGCGTGGATGTGGTACCACCGCGTGATCGGGGGCAAGCGCTGCCCGATCGTCGACACCTGGTGGCAGACCGAGACGGGCGGGATCCTGATCACGCCGCTGCCCTCCTCGACCCCGACCAAGCCCGGCTCCGCCACGCTGCCCTTCCCGGGCATCGACGCCGCGGTCCTCGACGCCCGGGGCCGCGAGGTGAAGGCGCGGGCGGGCGGCTTCCTCGCGCTCCGCAAGCCCTGGCCCGGCATGCTGCGGGGGATCTGGGGCGACAAGAAGCGCTACGAGGAGACGTACTGGAGCAAGTGGAAGAACGTCTACTTCCCGGGCGACGGCGCGCACCGGGACGAGCGCGGCTACTTCTGGATCATGGGCCGCATCGACGACGTCATGAACGTGTCCGGCCACCGGATCGGAACGATGGAGGTGGAGAGCGCGATCGTCGCGCACCCGCAGGTGGCCGAGGCCGCCGTCGTGGGCCGGCCCGACGAGCTGACCGGCACCGCGATCGTCGCCTTCGTGACCCCGCGCGGCGGGGTGTCGGCAGGGCCGGAGCTGGCGGCCTCCGTGCGCGACGCGGTCACGAGACACATCGGCGCGATCGCGAAGCCCGCCGACGTGCGCTTCACCGACGCGCTGCCGAAGACCCGCTCGGGAAAGATCATGCGCCGGCTCCTGCGCGACATCGCCTCCGGCAAGGAGGAGGTCGGCGACACCACGACGCTCGAGGACTACTCGGTGCTGGCGCGGCTGCGGGAGGCGGACGAGGCGGGCTGAGCGACGCGGCGGCGGCGCCTGGCCGGCTACGCCGCCTCGGCCGGCGCCGTCGGTGCGGGTGTCTCGACGCCCGGCGGGTTGCTCGAGCGGGCGCCGATCTCCCAGTGGTCGCCGACACGGGTCAGGATCAGGACCTCGCCGAGCGCGGGCCGGTCGCGCTCCTCGAGCGAGGCGCCGGTGAGCTTGTGGACGAGGTGGCGGATCACGCCCTTGTGGGCGACCAGAAGCGCCGAGGTGGCACCCGAGGCGTCGAGGCGCGCGAAGCCGCGCTCGATGCGCGCGCGGAAGGCCGCGCGCAGCTCGCCGCCCGGGTACTCGAAGCCGGGCGCGAGCTCGCGCCACTGCTCGTAGAGCACCGGGTCGGCGGCGCGGATCTCGTCGACCCGGCGGCCCTCCCAGCGGCCGAAGTGGACCTCGCGCAGGTCGGCCTCGAGGCGCAGGGTGCTACCGCCGGTCAGGACCTGCGCGGACTGCCACGAGCGGCGCGCGGGGCTCGCGACGACGGCGTCGATCACCTGGCCGGCGAGCGCGGCGCGCGCCGCCAGCATCTGGGCGCGGCCCTCGCTCGAGAGCGGCGGGTCGCCGCTGCCGATCAGGCGGATGCGCGAGTTGCCCTCGCTCTCCCCATGCCGCACGAGCACGAGCCGACGCAGAGCCATGGAGGCCTCCCGATGCAGGGCGCGCAGCGCCCGGCCCCCGGCTTCGTCCCGATCGAGGGCCGGCGCAGGATGGAAGAGCCGGCCGGGGCCGTCAACGCCGCCGGAGCGAGCTGTTAGACTGCCGCGCTCGGGGGGGTGCGATGTCGCGTTCGGGACTGGGGATCTTCGTGCTCCTGGCGGCGCTGCCGGCCCTGCTCGCCGTGGGCATGGTGCGCTGCGAGGGCACGCCGCCCGCGATCGAGGCGCCGGCCGCGCTCGCGATCGGCAAGGACGGCCGCACGGTCGCGCTCACCGTGACCGACGCCGGCGCGGGCCCGAAGTCGCTCGCCGCCGTGCTGGTCCACGGGGCGGGCGAGACACCCCTCGTCGAGCAGGCCCTGGGCCCCGGCCGCTGGCTGCCCTTCGGCCCGGGCGCACCGGCCACCGTCGAGCTCGTGATCGACCCGAAGGCGCTCGGCGCGAAGGACGGCGACGCCACGCTGCGCGTCACGGCCCGCGACCACGCCTTCCGGAGCTGGGGCGGGGGCAACGAGACGCAGCTCGAGATCCCGCTGCGCTTCGACTTCCGCTCGCCCGCGGTCTCGGTCGAGCCTGGCATCGTGTACGCGAGGCGCGGCGGCTCCGTGGCGCTCGCCTATCGCGTGGGCGAGCGGACCGTGCGCGACGGGGTCGAGCTCGGCGAGCGCTTCTTCCCCGCCATCCGGGTCGGCGCCGACGACCCGGCCGCCCGGCACGATGCGGGCTGGCGGCTCGCGCTCTTCCCGCTCCCGATCGACCAGCCCGACACGAAGCCGGTGCTGATCGCCGAGGACGAGGCCGGCAACCGCGGCCAGGCGACCCCGCAGGTGAAGATCGAGGAGCGCCGCGTGCCGGAGGCCATGCTGAACCTCCCGCCGAGCTTCCTCGAGAACAAGATCGGCGAGCTGGCGGAAGCCGTGGACGTCGACGCGAGCGACCGCCTCCGGGCCTTCCAGGAGATCAACACCCGGGTCCGGGCGGAGAACGAGAAGCGGATCCGCGAGGTCACGGCCGAGAGCTCCCCGACACCGCTCTGGGACGGCGCCTTCGAGCAGATGGCGAACTCGAAGGTGACGAGCCCCTTCGCCGAGAAGCGCAGCTACATCGTGGACGCCGAGAAGGTCTCCGAGTCGACCCACTACGGCTACGACCTGGCCTCGCTGGCGGGCGCGCCGGTGACGGCCTCGAACGCGGGGCGGGTGGTCTTCGCCGACGAGCTCGGGATCTACGGCCAGTGCGTGATCGTGGATCACGGGCTCGGGCTCTTCTCGCTCTACGGGCACCTCTCGAGCATCGACGTCGCGGTGGGCGACACGGTCGCGAAGGGCCAGACGCTCGGGCACTCCGGCCAGACGGGGCTCGCTGGCGGCGACCACCTGCACTTCGCCATGCTGCTCGCGGGCCACTACGTCGACCCGGTGGAGTGGTGGGACGCGAAGTGGCAGCGCGACCGGCTCGACCCGCAGATCGCCGCCGCCCGGCAGTAGGCGCGCGGGCGCGCCGGCGCCGCGCGCTGCTCGCCTGGTATCGCGCCGCGCGCCGCGACCTGCCCTGGCGCCGCACGCGCGACCCGTGGGCGATCTGGGTCTCCGAGACGATGCTCCAGCAGACCCGCGTCGAGGCGGTGATCCCCTACTGGGAGCGCTTCCTGGCGCGCTTTCCCGATCCCGGCACGCTCGCGGTCGCCGACCTCGACGACGTGCTCGGCCTGTGGTCGGGCCTCGGCTACTACTCGCGCGCGCGCAACCTGAAGCGCGCGGCGGAGGAGGTGGTGGAGCGCTTCGCGGGCCGCGTGCCCGACCAGGTCGAGGCGCTGCGCAGCCTGCCCGGCGTCGGCCCCTACACGGCGGGCGCCGTGGCCTCGATCGCCTACGGCCGGCCGGCCCCGATCGTCGACGGCAACGTGGCGCGCGTGCTCGCGCGCGTGCTCGGCCTGCGCGAGGAGATCGGGAGCCCGGCCGCGCGCGCGCGGCTGTGGGAGGAAGCCGAGGCGCTCGCCGCGGGCGACGCGCCCGGCGACCTGAACCAGGCCCTGATGGAGCTCGGCGCGCTCGTCTGCGTGCCGCGCGCCCCGCGCTGCGACGCCTGTCCGCTCGCCCGCGCGTGCGACGCGCGCGCGGCGGGGGACGCCGGGGCGCTCCCGCGGCGCGCGCCGAAGCGCGCGCCGGAGCCCGTCCACGCGGTGGCGGCGCTCGTGCGGCGCCGCGGCCGCGCGCTCGCCGTGCGGCGACCCGCCCGCGGCCTGCTCGGCGGGCTCTGGGAGCTGCCCGGCGGCGAGGTCGCGAGCGTCCGGGCGGGGGGGCCCGGTGCGCTCGCCGCCCTCCTGCGCGAGCGCCTCGGGCTCGCCGTCGCCGCGATCGAGCCGGCCGGCCGGCTCGACTACGCCTTCACCCACCGGCGGCTCTCCCTGCGCCTGTTCCGCTGCGAGGCGGCGCCGGGCCGGGTGCGCCGCTCCGGGTGGGACGCCCATCGCTGGCTGTCGGACGCGGAGCTCGACGCCCTGCCGCTCGGGACGGTCGGCCGGCGGGCGCTCGCCACGGCACGCAGCGAGCGCGTGCCGGGCGCCTCGGGCAAGCTCGGGCGATGGCCGCGGACACCAGCGAGCGACGGCCCTTCGTGCTGATCGACCACGGCGGCGGCCGCCTCGACGGCGCCGTGCCGGGCTTCGACCGCAAGCGCCTGGCGCGGCTGCGCCAGGGCGACCCGCCGGCGGATCGCGAGCTCGACCTGCACTACCTGCGCCGCGAGGAGGCGCGCCGGCGGCTGCGAGCGGAGCTGCGCGAAGCGCTGGCCGCCGGCGAGCGCTGCCTCCTCGTGATCCACGGGCGCGGCGCGCGCTCGGGCGAAGCCGGGGCGGTGCTGCGCGACGCGCTCCCCGACTGGCTCGCCGAAGAGCCGCACGGCGCCGCGGTGCTGGCCTTCGCCAGTGCGTCGCGCCACGCGGGCGGCGCCAGCTACGTGCTGCTGCGGCGGCGGCGCTGAGCGCGACGAAGCCCGAGCGGGCGACTATCCTGCGCGTCCATGGGCAGCACGACGGGCCGGCTCTTCCGCGCCACCACCTTCGGCGAGTCGCACGGCGGCGGCGTCGGGGTGGTGGTGGACGGCTGCCCGCCGCGGCTGCCGCTCGCGGTCGAGGAGATCCAGCGCGACCTCGACCGCCGCCGGCCCGGCCAGAGCCACCTGACGACCCCGCGCCAGGAGGCCGATCGCGCCGAGCTCCTGTCGGGCGTCTTCGAGGGGAAGACGATCGGCAGCCCGATCGCGATCCTCGTGCGCAACGCCGACGCGCGCCCGCAGGCCTACGAGCACCTGCGCGACGTCTACCGGCCCTCGCACGCCGACTGGACCACCGAGGCCAAGTACGGGATCCGCAACTGGCAGGGCGGCGGGCGCGCGAGCGCGCGCGAGACGATCGGGCGCGTCGCCGCCGCCGCGATCGCGCGCAAGCTCCTCGCCAGCCAGGCCGGCATCGAGGTCCTGGCGTGGGTCCGGCAGGTGCACGCGGTCGACGCGAAGATCGACCCCTCGGCGGTGTCGCTGGCGCAGGTGGAGGCGCATCCCGTGCGCTGCCCGGACGCCGAAGCCGCCGCCCGGATGGAGCGCCAGATCGACGAGGCGCGCCGGCGCGGCGACTCCCTGGGCGGTGTCGTCGAGTGCGTGGCGCGCGGCGTCCCGGCCGGGCTCGGCGAGCCGGTCTTCGACAAGCTCGAGGCCGACCTCGCGAAGGCGGCGCTCTCGCTCCCCGCCTCGAAGGGCTTCGAGATCGGCAGCGGCTTCACCGGCACACGCCAGACGGGCATCGAGCACAACGACCCCTTCGAGCCCGGCCCCGACGGCCGCCCGCGCACCCGCAGCAACCGCTCGGGCGGCGTGCAGGGGGGGATCACGAACGGCGAGGACATCGTGCTGCGCGTCGCCTTCAAGCCGACCGCGACGATCCGCCTCGCCCAGGACACCGTGGACCGCGCCGGCCGTGCGGTCGTGCTCGAGGCGGAGGGCCGCCACGATCCCTGCGTGCTCCCGCGCGCGGTGCCGATCGTGGAGGCCGCCGTCCTGCTGGTCCTCGCCGATCACTGGCTGCGCCAGCGCGCGACCGACGCGATCCCGCGCTGAGAGCGCCGCTGCGCGCAGGGTACCGCCCGGGGCGGTAGGGTTCCGCTGCGCTCGAGGAGGGAAGCCGTGAAGGCCGCCGTGATCCACCGCACCGGACCGCCCGAGGTGCTCCGCTACGAGGAGCTCCCCGATCCGCCCTGCGCGCCCGACGGCGTCGTCGTCGAGGTCGAGGCGATCTCGATCGAGGGCGGTGACCTCGGCAACCGCGCGCGCGGCGCGATCGCGAGCTTCCCGCACGTGGTGGGCTACCAGTGCGCGGGCCGGGTCCGCGAGGTCGGTCCCGAGGTCCGCGACCGGCGTGCCGGCCAGCGCGTGGTCGCGATGATGCTGCACGGCTCGCACGCCGAGCGCGTGGCGGTGCCGGCCGGCTTCACCTGGCCGGTCCCGGACGGCGCCGACCTCGAGGCGGCGGCCTGCGTGCCGATCCCCTTCGGCACCGCCGACGACTGTCTCTTCGAGTTCGGGCGCCTCGCGGCCGGCGAGACCGTGCTGATCCAGGCGGGCGCGAGCGGCGTCGGGCTGGCGGCGATCCAGCTCGCGAAGCGCGCCGGGGCCCGCGTGATCGCCACCGCCGGCAGCGAGGCAAAGCTCGCGCGCCTGCGCAGCGAGCTCGGCCTCGACCACGGGATCGACTACCGCGCGCGCGACTTCGTGGCCGCGGTGCAGGAGATCACCGGGGGGCGCGGCTGCGATCTGGTGGTGGACCCGGTGGGCGGCGCCACGCTCCAGAAGAGCCTTGCCTGCCTGGGCTACCGCGGCCGCTGCATCACGGTCGGCGACGCGAGCCGCGCGGGCCGGCAGCTCGACGTCGCGAGCCTGTCGGCGGGCAACCGCTCGCTCACCGGCGTGTTCCTCGGCGCCGAGGCCTTCTTCGCCCGCGAGCGGGTCTTCGCGATGATCGCGCGCCACCTGGACGACGTCGCGGCCGGCCGCCTGCGGGTCTTCGTCGACCGGCGCTTCCCGCTCGCGGAGGCCGCGGCGGCGCACGCCTACGGCGAGAGCCGCGCGGCCTTCGGCCGCGTCGTGCTCGTGCCCTGAGCGGCGTGAGGGCAGGCGCTCAGCGCCGGCCGAAGCGGCGCAGCGGCAGGGGCGCCAGGGCGCCGAGCGCCGCCGTGGCGAGGAAGAGGCAGCGGTAGGCCGGCCCCTGCGCAATGCCGGCCTCCAGCGCCGCGCTGAGCAGCAGCCCCGCGGCGAAGGGGCTCGCGCCGTAGGCCAGGCTCGTGAGGAGCCCGGCGATCACCAGGGTCGGCGTGGGCTCGTGCTCCGGCGCGATGCCGAAGAGCACGTGCGTGTCGGCGACGCCGAAGCCCGCGTTCAGGATCGCGAGCAGGAAGAAGAAGGCGACCATCGCGGGAGCGCCCGCCGCGCCGCCCAGGAGGGCGAAGGCCGCGAGCAGCGCGGCGGCGCCCAGCGCGGTGAGCCGGAACACCGGGAGCGGGCCGAAGCGGTCCACGACGTGCCCCCAGACGTAGAGCGACGCGAAGCCGCCCGCGTAGAAGGCGGCGGTCGCGAGCGCCACGTCGGCGTCGGAGAGCCCGAGCATGCGGCGCATCATCACGATCGCGAAGGGCGTGGCCGCCCGGAGCGCCGCCCCGTAGAGGATCATGCCCGCCAGGTACCGGCGCAGGCGCGGCTCGCTGCGCAGCAGGCCGAGCGCGTCACGCGCGCGCAGGCGCTCGCGCCCGCAGCCGCGGGCTTCGGGCAGGCGCGCCACGAGCGCGATGCGCAGGAGGCCCGCGAGCGACGCGACCGCGAAGAGCGGCCCGAACGAGCCCGGATGCGCGGCGAGCCAGCGCTCGGCCGCCACGAAGTAGACGATCAGCGTCAGGTGCCAGCCGCTGCGCAGGACAGCGAAGAACTGCCCGGTCCGGCCGGGCTCGACGTAGCCCCGCAGCAGCGGGAACCACACCGCGTTGCCGACCACGATCCCGACCGCGCACAGCGCGAGGCTCGCGAGCGCGAGGGCGGGCCCGAGCTCGGGGCCGGCCTTCGCGAGCACGCCGTAGGCGGCGAGCGGGAGCCCCGCCAGGACGGCGAAGGCCTGGCCCGCGAGCAGGATCGAACGCTTGCGCACGCGCCCGACCGCGCGCAGCGCAACGAGCTGCAGGAGCTGCGAGAGCGGCTCGAAGGCGCGCTGGAGCCCGACCAGCGCCTCGCTCGCCCCGAGCCCGACGAGCGCGAGCGTCGGAAGCTGCTCGGTGTAGATGGTGCGGTGGGTCATGCCGGCCGGGTGGCTCAGCACCGCGAGGCGCCGCCCGCGCCGCCGCTCCGCGGGCGGCAACGGGTCGGCCGCAGGGATCGCTTCAGCGCTCGGTCCGGCCACGATGGGGGCGGACGGTAGCGGCAGATCGACGGCGACCGAGGGTAGGACTTCGAGTCAGCCCCTTGGGGGCGCGAGTCGTGATTGACTCGGTGACGGCCATGGGTGTAGATGGTCCCAGCGCGCCGGCCTTCCTTGGGTTCGCGGCCGGCGCGCTGCCCAGACCACTACGTGTGCCTGCCCCGCAGGTGCGCTGCTCCGGGCGCGATCGGCGCCCGGCCGGGGAGATCTCGTGTCTCGAGTCGTACACATCACGCTGTCGTTCGTCGCGGCCATGCTCCTGCTCGGTGCGAGCTGCAACGAGCCGCCCGCGATCGTGATCCTCTCGCCGGCGCACGGCACCTTCAGCACGGCGCCGACCGTGACCCTCTCCGGCCAGGTCCTCCACCCGAGGGCGGGGCTCGAGGTGCGCGTCAACGGGACCGCCGTGAGCCTCGGCCCCGGCAACACCTGGTCGACGACGCAGCCGCTGGACGCGAACGCCGTCATCAACCCGTTCGTGGCCTCGCTGGTCCAGGTCAGCAACGGCAAGGTGCTGAGCCGGCAACGCATCGTGGTGCACGCCGCCAGCTCGGTGGCCGACGGCTCGTTCTCGAACCAGGGCGTGGCGCTGCGCATCAACGACACGGGCCTCGACCAGCTCGAGCCGATCATCGAGAGCCAGATCGACCTCGATCTGGCCGCCCTGCTGCCCGTGGGCACCGTCATCGTGAACAACGAGTGCTTCCTGGACAGCATCTTCGGCTGCATCGTGCGGGCCTCCGTGACGGTGTCGAGCCCGCCGCCGCCCTCGATCTCGGGCTTCACCTTCGACGCCGACTCCGGGACCAACCAGGTCTTCGGCGACATCGACGTCTACGACATCCAGGTCCAGCTCCAGATCTCGGGCGGCATCAGCTGCGGCCTGCGCATCAACTCGGCGTCGGCGCAGATCACGGGCAACTACGCGCTCCAGCCGGCGGCGGACCCCTCGAACGTCGACGTGAACCTGATCGGGGCGCCCGGCATCTCGCTGGCCGGCTTCAGCCACACCTTCACGAGCGGCGTCTGCGATTGGTTCCTGATCGGCGACATCATCCAGGCGGCGATCGGCGACGTCCGCCCGCGGGTCGAGGGCGGCCTGCTCGAGTTCCTCGACGACGACGACGGGTCGGGCCCGGCCGACTCGCCGCTGGCCGACGCCTTCGAAGTGGCGCTCGCCGACATCTCGATCACCGGGCCGATCGGCCAGGCCCTGGGCGTGAACCTCGAGGCGCCGCTCCACGACGTGCTCGAGGACCCGAGCGGCATCACGCTCGACTCGAACGTGCGGGTGACCTCCTCGATTGGCACCGGCCCCGGCCAGTGCCAGCCGCCGGCGGGCACGCCGGACCTGGCCGCCTCGTACCACGTCGCCGAGAGCTTCCCGACCTTTACGGGGACCACGCCGGTCGGAGGGGTGCCCTACCACCTCGGGATCGCGATCTCGACCTCGGCCTTCAATCAGCTCCTGAAGTCCCAGATCGAGTGCGGGCTCCTCCGCATGGAGATCACCGAGATCGACCTCGGCAACGGCCCGGTGCCGCTCACCGCGGGCACGATGGCGATCCTGATCCCCGAGCTGGGAGGCTTCCCGCCCGAAACCCTGATGCGGGTCACGCTGACGCCGACGCTCGCGCCGTTCCTGACCGGCAACGACGGCCCCGGCGCCGGGCAGATCGGCGAGATCCGGGTCGGCCAGTACTGGATCGACCTGGTCGTCGACAACCAGGACCAGTCGCTGGTGCTGAGCGGCGCGCTCGACTTCCGCGCCGGCCTGACCATGAGCTTCGACGACCTGTCGGGACAGCTCGTGATCGGAATCGGCTCCGTGGCCCCGGCCGACATCACGGTCGCCGTGATCGAGAACACGATCAACACCAACGAGACCACGGTCCAGCTCGCGCTTCCGCACCTGATCGCGTACGTGCTGCCCGAGCTCGGCGAGAGCCTCGGCGCCTTCCCGATCCCGGGGTTCATGGGGCTGTCGCTCCACGGCGTCGAGGTCTCGCGCTCGGGCTCGTTCTACTCGCTGTTCACCGATCTGGAGCCGGCTCCGTAGCAGCGGGAAGCGGGAAGGGGTGCGAAGGGCGCCGGGGCGTTCGCGGCCCGGCGCCCTTCCTGCCTGCGGTGACCGATCAGGGCAGCAGCACGAAGCCGGTCAGCGCCGCGCCCGCGGCGGCCAGCAGCGCGAGCGTCGCGAGCAGGGCGTGCGCGTCGCGCGGGCGGCCGCGGCCGCGCTCGAGGCGGCGGCCGAGGATCCCCGCGGCCACGAAGAGCAGCAGCGCGGCGACACCGATCCACGCGTGCGCGGTGGCGAAGGGCTCGCGCCCCCGCAGCCACGCCATCGACAGCGGCCCGCCGGCGAAGCCGGCCGCCACCATCACGAGGGCGGGCTTGGCGACCGCGAGGTGGCGGCGCAGGTCCTCGGGGCGGCGGCGCACGCGCAGGCGCCGCGCGCGCCGCAGGGCGAGCCCGCTGCGCAGCGCGAGCGCGGCCAGGGTGAGCGCGGCGAGCATCCACGCGGGGTGCGCGTAGGCGAGCCAGCGCGCCAGCCCTCCCTGCGCCGCCGGGTCCGTCACTCGACCTTGTGGACGGCGTCCCGGGGCAGGCGCGCGAGGAGCGAGTCGAGCGCGTGCTGCAGGTAGCGCGAGTCCCGCGACTCGAGGGTCAGCAGGACGCGGAACTCGGGCTCGCCGATCCGGGGGTAGGAGCCGAGCAGCAGCTCGGGGAACTCGGCCAGCAGCGCGTGCAGGTCCGCCGCGATGTCGCTCTCGTGGCGGCGCACGTAGACGCGCCGCAGCACGAAGGGGATGCCCTGGAAGCGCGCGCGGATCGACGTGAACTTGCGGCGCAGGAGCTCCGGGATGCCCGGGAACACGTAGACGTTGTGCACCACCACGACCGGGAACCAGAGGTCCCCGGCGTCGATCAGCACCGCGTCCTGGGGCAGCGCGGCCATCTTGAGCAGGCTCTCGTTGGGGGCGGCGCCCTGGGCACGCGTGAGGCGCTCCACGATCGACTCGTAGATCCGCACCGGCAGCCCGAAGGCCTTCGCAACGCCGTCCATGGTCAGGTCGTCGTGGGTGGGCCCGACGCCGCCCGAGGTGAAGACGAAGTCGTAGGCTTCGCTCTGCGCGCGCACCTCGCGGGCGATCACGTCCACGTCGTCGGGGATCGTGACGATGCGCTCGACGTCGACGCCGAGCGCGCGCAGCTCGCCGCACAGGTAGGGCGAGTTCGCGTCCACGACCTTGCCGGAGAGGATCTCGTTGCCGATGACGACGATGCCGGCGCGGGGCACGGGATCGCAGGGTAGGGAAGCAGCGAAGAGCGCCGCTAGGTAGACTCCGCGCGTGCCGCGCGTGACCTTCCAGCCCTCCGCCCGCTCGATCGAGGTGCCCGCGGGGAGCACGCTCCTCGACGCAGCCCTCGCCGCCGGCCTGCCGATCGCGCGTGCCTGCGGCGCCGACGGCCTGTGCGGGCGCTGCGGGGTCCGGGTCCTGGCTGGGACGGGCTTGGACGGGGAGAGCGCCGCCGAGGCCGCCACGCGCCGCCGCAACCGCCTCGACCCCGACCTGCGCCTCGCCTGCCTTGCGCGCGTGCGGGGCGACGTCGAGGTGGCGGCGGCCTACTGGTAGGCCGTGGGCGGGCCCGGCGCGGACGCCGCGAGCGGAGGCGCGACGAAGCGCGCCGTCGTGCTGGTGGACCACGGCAGCCGCGCGCCCGAGGCCCACGCCGTGCTCGACGAGATGGCCGCGCGGCTGCGCCGCCGGCTGCCCGGGCGGATCGTCGAGGTGGCGCACCTCGAGCTCGCGCCGCCGAGCCTCGCCGACGCCATCGCGCGCTGCGTCGCGGCCGGCGCGCGCGAGGTCGTGGTGCACCCCTACTTCCTGGCGCCCGGCACGCACGCCGGCCGCGACGTCCCGGCGCAGGCAGCCGAGGCGGCGCGACGCCATCCCGGCCTCCGCGTGCGCGTGACGGAGCCGCTCGGCGCGCACGAGGGGATCGTCGACGCGATCGTGGAGCGCATCGATCGCGCCTGAGGGCGGGGTATGATGCGGCTGCGTTCCGCCTGGCGCCGCTGCGGCCGGATGCGGCGCGGTCGGCTGCCGCGCGACCGGAGGGGATCCCATGCGCCGCCCGTTCGTCCTCCTGCTGCTCGCCGCCACGCTCGCCTGCGCGCGCGGGGCGGACCCGGACGCGGCGCTGCGCGAGCGCGTCCGCGAGGCCACGCTCGCGGTCGACGACGCGCGCCTGCGCGAGGCCGGCGGCGACACCGCCGACTGGCTGAGCCACGGCCGCAGCTACGCCGAGCAGCGCATGAGCCCGCTCGCCCTCGTCCACGAGGGCAACGTCGCCACGCTCGGCCTCGCCTGGAGCCTCGAGCTCGGCACCAACCGGGGCGTCGAGGCGACCCCGATCGTCGTGGACGGCGTGCTCTTCACGACCGGGCCCTGGAGCGTCGTCCAGGCCGTGGACGCGCGCAGCGGGCGGCTGCTCTGGCAGCACGACCCGCAGGTGCCGCGCCGCTACGGGCGGATCGCGTGCTGCGACGTCGTGAACCGCGGCGTCGCGCTCTACCGGGGCCGCGTCTTCGTGGGCACGCTCGACGGGCGGCTCGTCGCGCTCGACGCCGCCACGGGCGCAAGGCTCTGGGAGGTCCGCACGGTCGACGCGGACCGGCCCTACACGATCACGGGAGCGCCGCGCGTGGTGGCCGGCAGGGTCGTCGTCGGCAACGGCGGCGCCGAGCTCGGCGTACGCGGCTACGTGTCGGCATACGATCCCGAGACCGGCGCCCTCCTCTGGCGCACCTACACCGTTCCGGGTGATCCCACGCAGCCCTTCGAGTCGCCCGCACTCGAACGCGCCGCGGCCACCTGGCACGGCGAATGGTGGAAGGCCGGCGGCGGCGGCACGGTCTGGGACTCGATGGCCTACGACCCCGAGCTCGATCTCCTCTACGTCGGCACCGGCAACGGCTCGCCCTGGGCGCGGCGCCACCGAAGCCCGGGCGGCGGCGACAATCTCTACCTCTCGTCGATCCTGGCGCTGCGGCCCGCCACCGGCGAGCTGGTCTGGCACTACCAGACGACGCCCGGGGACAACTGGGACTACACCGCGACGCAGCACATGATCCTGGCCGACCTCGAGATCGGGGGACGCCCGCGCAAGGTCCTGATGCAGGCGCCCAAGAACGGCTTCTTCTACGTGCTCGACCGCGCGAGCGGGGAGCTCCTGTCGGCGAAGCCCTACGTGAAGCTGACCTGGGCCCGCGGCGTGGACCCGGAGACGGGGCGCCCGATCGAGGTGCGCGAGGCCGACTACGGCAAGGAGCCGGTCTACATCTGGCCCTCCCCGCTCGGCGGCCACAACTGGCAGCCGATGTCCTTCAACCCGGCGACGGGCCTCGTCTACCTGCCCGTCAACGACCTGCCGGGCGTGCACGCGCTCGACCCGAAGTGGCGGCACCGGAGCGGGTCGTGGAACACGGGGACGGCGCTCGAGGCAAACCTCGGGATCCCCGACGGCTGGAGCGAGATGGTGGAGGGGCGCCTCGTCGCCTGGGATCCCGTGGCGCAGCGTGAGGTCTGGCGGGCGCCGCTCGCGACGGCCTGGAACGGCGGCACGCTCACCACCGCCGGCAACCTGGTCTTCCAGGGCACGTCGGACGGGCGTTTCGTCGCCTATCGCGCCAGCGACGGCGCCGTCCTCTGGGAGGCGCCCGCCGGCACCGGTGTGATCGCCGCACCGGTGACGTACCTGGTCGACGGCGAGCAGTTCGTGACCGTGATGGCCGGCTGGGGTGGTGCGTATCCGCTCGCCTACGGCGAGGCCGCCGCGGCGGCCGGCGTCACGAGCGTCGGGCGCATCCTGACCTTCCGCCTCGGCGGGACCGCCCAGCTTCCGCCGGCGATCCCGCACGCGAGCACGCCGGCCGAGCCGCCCTTCGCGGTGACCGCCAGCGCCGAGGAGCTGCGCGCGGGCGGCATCGCCTTCCACGAGTGGTGCGCGGTCTGCCACGGGCTCAAGGTGGTGGGCGGGGGCGTCGTGCCGGACCTGCGGCAGGCGAGCCCCGAGACCCACGCGCAGTGGAACGACATCGTGCTCGGCGGCACGCGCGCCGCGCGCGGCATGATGTCGTTCGCCGACGTGCTCGACGAGCGCGAGGCGCGGCTGATCCAGCAGTACGTCGTGCAGCGCACGTGGGAGACCCAGCCGAAGGCCGGGGCGAAGCCGTGATCGCGGGCCGGCGTGCCGCGCGCGCGGCGTTCGTCCTCCTGCTCGCGATCGCCGCCGGCTCCGCGCGCGCGCAGGAGCCGGCGGCGTTCCGGCCGCTCGGTGCCCGACCGGACGGCGAGCCCGTGCTGCGCGTCTACGTCGTGCGCCACGCCCAGGCCTGGAAGAACGTCCCGGCGTCGCAGCGCCCGCCCGGCCTCGACGCGGCCGGGCTCGACGCGCTCACCGGGGCTGGCCAGGCACGCGCACGCGCCGTGGGCCTGCGCCTGCGCGGCGCCGGCGCGTCGCGCGTCGTCTGCTCACCGGCGCAGCGCGCCCGCCAGACCGCCCAGGCGATCGCCAGCGTGCTCGGCACCGGCGCGATCGAGCCGAGCGACGCCTTCCAGCCGCTCCAGCACGGCGCGAGCCGGCGCGCCGCCGACTACCGCTGGCGCACCGAGAACTGGCGCGCGGGCCTCGACCCGCGCCCGGAGGGCGGCGAGTCGCTCGCCGACGGCCTCGCGCGCGCGAGCGGCTTCCTGGGTGCGGCGGCGCAGGAGACGCCGGGCGCGACGCTCGTCGTCGTCACGCACGGCGAGATCGCGGCCGCTCTGCTCAGCGAGGCCGCCGGCGTCTCGCCGCTCGCCGGCTACGACCGCAACTTCGTCGGCGAGGGCACGATCAGCGACGTCGCGGTCTACGAAGGTCGCTGGGAGCTGCTGGCGAAGGGGGTGGAGCCGTAGGGGTACCTTCGGCTCGCTGCGCGCGAGCCACGCGCGAGAGGCGCGCGCGGAAGCCGCGGTGGGCGAGGGGCAGCAGGCAGACGCCGAGCAGCACGAGCGTGGCGGCCCAGAAGCGCGGCGTGCCGGGGTCGAGCAGGGTCGAGCCGAAGAACGAGAAGGCGAAGGCGCGCACGGGGGCGGCGAGCGCGACGGCGACCAGGAAGCCCACGACCGGCACCGCCGCGAAGCCCGAGGCCCAGAAGACGGGCGCCATCGGCCCGAGCGGGTGGGCCGTGGCCGCGCCCACGATCAGGGGCCCCGCCGCCTCGGCGTGGCGCTCGAAGGCCGCGACCGCGGCGCCGAAGCGCGCCTGCAGCCACTCGCGCCCGAGCGAGCGGGCAAGGCCGTACTTGAGCGCCGCCGAGAGCAGGATCCCGAAGGCGCCGAGGAGCGTCCCCTCGAGCGCACCGAAGACCACGCCGCCCGCCGGCAGCACGATCGCCGAGGGCAGGAAGAGGAACTGGCGGAAGGTGACGAGGCCGACGAAGAGCGCCGGCCCCTTCCAGCCGAGCGCCGCGACCGCACCCTGGATCGAGCCCGGCTCGAGCTCGATGCCGAGGCTCGCGCGCACGGCGCGGCCGCCGAGCACGAGGGCGGCGACCAGCGCGAGGAACAGGAGGGGGGCGATCCGGCGCACGCCGGGAAGCTAGCCCGGGCCCGGGGGGTCCGCCCCGGCCCCCGCCCGCGCCTCCTTCGCGAGCCGGACCATCTCCGCCCGCAGGTCCTCGGCCGCCGGGCAGGCGCGCGCGAAGGCGATCCAGTGGACCTTCCCGGCGCTGCGCAGGTGGAAGCCCTCCGGGTCGCAGGCGAGCATCGTGACGTCGCCCGCCTCCTCGCCCCGCGCCCGCAGCATCGCCGCCATGGCGTCCCGGTGGTCCTCGTTCATGTGCCCGACGATGCCGGCCTCCCGGAGCTGCCATTCGGGCGTGTCGAGCAGCCACGCGTCGCGGCCGATCCAGCCGATCTCGCCGAAGCCGCCGATCCAGCGCACCCGCACCGGCTCGAGCCACCAGAAGCCGAAGTCGCCGAGCGGCTCGTAGTCGCGCTGCTCGGGGAAGAGCGCGAAGAAGCGCTCGGCGAGCGCCGCGTGCTCGGCCCCCGCCGCCTGGTGGGCCTCGCCGAGCACGCTGGCCCGGGCCACGGCCTGCGGGTCGCCGAGGACGGCCTCGGCGACCGTCAGGCAGGCGTGGGGCTGCGCGGCCAGGTTGCGGGCGTGCTCGGCGAGCCGGCTCAGGTAGAGGAGCGGGCGGCCCTCGCGGGTCAGGACGAAGGGCGCGAACGAGCCGAAGGGGTAGCCGGGCATCGACTGCGAGGTCGTCGAGAGCACCCCGGCCGGCGCCCGCCGCAGGAGCGCGCGCGCACGCCGCGCCGAGGACGCCGGATCGGCCGCCATGCTCAGATCCCCAGGCGCGCCAGCGCGTCGATCACGCGGCCGGCCGCCTCGGCGAGCGCCGGGTGGGACTCCTCGAAGTCCTCCTTCGCCTCGCGCAGCCGGTCGACGAGGCCCTCCGGCTCCTCCGTACGCTCCGCGGCGTCGAGCAGGCGCTGGATGTCCTCCATCACGGCCACCAGGAGCTCGCGCGCGTCGGGCCCGACCTGCGCGCGGCCCTCCGAGACGTCGGACTCGGCGTCGGCGAGCGCGCGGTGGAGCGAGGCGAGCTGGGTCCGGAGCTGCTGCTTCTCCAAGGCGGCTACTCCTTCCCGGCGTCGCCGAAGCGCAGGTCGAGCGCCCGCCAGCGCGCGTAGGTCGAGACCACCCCGCCCAGCGAGAAGAGCACGATCGCGAGCGCGAAGCGGCCGAGCACCGCGGGGTCGCGGAACAGCGCGGGCCCGAACGAACGGCCCTGGACCAGCTCGAGCAGCACGATGATCACGATCCCCATCGGGATCCCGCGCGCGAGGCCGCGCCGGATCGCGTAGGGCCACACGCCGGTGCGGCGGATCCGCTCCCACTCGGCGCGGCGGGGTGCGTCGATCGAGCGCTCGGGCAAGGTCGGCCTCCGTGGAGCGCCCAGCTTACACCTTGCGCGCCGGGTTTCGCGCCTTCGCGGCGCTCGCCCGGATGTAGCGCCTCGTGATCGGCGAGAGGTCGTCGGGGGGCACGCGGCACTCGATCAGGACGAACTCCCGGACCTGATGGGCGGCCGCCAGCGCCTCGCGCAGCTCGGCCCGGGTGCCGGCCCGGAAGCCGACGCCTCCCCAGGCCTGGGCCAGCTCCGCGTACGGCCAGCCCGGGATCGCGAGCAGGTCCCTGCGCGGCGACACCGGGCGGAAGATCTGCCAGCCGCCGTTGTTCACGAGCACCACGACCGGCGAGAGCCCGAGCCGCGGGGCGTGCGAGATCTCCGGGCCGGTCATCTGGAAGGCGCCGTCGCCGGTCAGCACGAGCGGGCGCCGGCCGGTGCCGATCTGGGCCCCCATGGCCGCCGGCACCGCGAAGCCCATCGACGCGTAGTAGCCCTGCGAGAAGTAGAGGCCGTCGCCGCGCAGGCGCAGCTCGAGGCCGCCGAAGAGCGAGTCGCCCGACTCGGCGAAGACGTGGTAGCCGGGGTGCCCGTCGAGGAAGCCGTTCAGCTCGAGCAGCATGTCGTTGACCGAGAGCGGCGCGGACTCGCGGGCGCCCGGCCGCCGCAGGCGGTCGTGATAGGCGATCTTCTCGCGGAAGCGCGGCAGCCGTTCGCGGGCGAGCGCCGCCACGAAGTCCCGGAGCGTCACCTCGGTGTAGGTGTGGAAGGACACGTTCACGCGTCCGTCCACCGCCCACACCGAGCGGTCGCGCCGCACCTGGGGCCGGCTCGCGCCGAGGTTCATGTCGGTGAGCACGGTGCCGAGCGCGAGCACGAGGTCGGCCTCGCGCACGCGCCGCCGGGTGGCCGGCGGGCTGAAGGGCCCCATGTGGATGCCCATGTGCAGCGGGTGGTCCATCGGGAACGCGCCCTTGGCGTCGACGGTGGTGACGACCGGGGCGCGCAGCGTCTCGGCGAGGCGCAGGAAGTCGCGCTCGGCGCCGGCGCGGAAGGTCTCGATCCCGCCGATCAGGACCGGCCGGCGCGCGGCGCGCAGGCGCGCGCGGGTGTCGGCCACCGCCTCCGCCAGCTTGCGCGGGTCCGAGGCCGGCGGCGGGAAGTCCCCGCGCCAGGCGCGGATCGCCTCGGGCACCGGGATCGGCGCGTCCACCAGGTCGCGGTGGATCTCGAGATAGCCGGGCCGGTGCTCGCCCATGATCGCCCGCACCACCGCGTGGATCTCCTCGGCGGCGCGCTCGGGATGGCGCAGGATGCGCGCGTCGCAGGTCACTTCGCGGAACATGCGCCACTGGCCTTCGACGTCCTTCGCCTGGTGGTGGATGCCCGAGAGCTTCTGCTCGGCCTCGCCGGGCCCCCCCGAGACCACCAGCAGCGGCACGCGCTCGGCGTAGGCACCCGCCACCGGGTTCAGCACGTTGTGGCCGCCGGCGCCGTAGGTGACGCAGAGGACGCCGAGCCGGCGCGTGCTGCGCGCGTAGCCGTCGGCGGCGAAGCCCACCGTCGGCTCGTGCGAGAAGGTCACGATGTCGAGCGCGCGCTCGCGGCCGAAGCGGTGGAAGAGCCCGAGCACCAGGTCGCCGGGCAGGCCGAAGAGGTGCGTGACCCCGGCGCGCCGCAGATAGGCGACCAGGAAGTCGCCGAGCGCCATGCGCGGGCGCAGGGTCGAGCGCGGAGCCGGCATCGGCGCCGAAGCTAGCCCGGATCCCGGCCGCTCGGGGCTGCTAGAGTGCGGGCCCCGATGCCTGCGCACCGACCGCTGCGCACGCGCCGCCGTGAGCGCGCCGCCGAGCATGCCTTCGTGGTGCTGGTGGCGATCGCCTGTGGACTCGCGGGCGCCGCGGGCGCGATCGGGCTGCGGGCGCTCGTGCAGGGCTTCTCGGCGCTGCTCTTCGGCGGCGCTACGGACTCGCTCGCGATGCTCTTCGCGCCCGGTGGCACCGGCGAGCCGGAGCTGATGGGCGCGGGCGCGCCGGCCTGGCGGCGGCTCCTCGCGCCCGCCGCCGGGGGCGCGATCGTGGGCCCCCTGCTCTACTGGCTGGCGCGCGAGTCGCGCGGCCACGGGGTGCCGGCGGTGATGGAGGCCGTGGCGCGCCGCGGCGGGGTGATCCGGCCGCGTGTCGTGGCCGTCACCACGCTGGCCTCGGCGCTCACGATCGGCTCGGGCGGCTCGGCGGGCCGCGAGGGCCCGATCGTCCAGATCGGCTCGGCGATCGGCTCCGCGATCGGGCAGCTCCTGCGGCTGCCGGCCCGCCAGGTGCGCACGCTGGTCGGCTGCGGCGCGGCCGCGGGCATCGCGGCCACCTTCAACGCCCCGATCGCCGGCGCGCTCTTCGCCGCCGAGGTCATCCTGCTCGACTTCGCGACCGCGCGCCTCACCCCGATCGTGATCTCCTCGGTCGTGGCGACGATCGTCTCGCGCGCGGTGCTCGGCGACAACCCCTCGTTCGTGGCGCCGAGCTGGGAGCTGGTGAGCCCCTGGGAGCTCCTGGCCTACGGCGCGCTCGGGATCGGCGCCGGCTTCGTCGGCGTGGGCTTCAGCTCGGCGCTCTACACGGCCGAGCGTCTCTTCGGGCGCCTCCCGCTCCCCGACCCGCTGAAGCCGGCGCTCGGGGGCCTCCTGGTGGGCGCGATCGGCGCGCAGCTCCCGCACGTCTTCGGGAGCGGCTACGGCACGATCAACGCCGCCCTGGCCGGCCAGCTCGGGGCCGGCATGCTGGCGCTGCTGCTCGCCGCGAAGCTCGCCGCCACCACGATCACGCTCGGCTCGGGCGCCACCGGCGGCGTCTTCGCCCCGGCGCTCTTCCTGGGCGCGATGGCCGGCGGCGCCTTCGGCGGCGTGCTGCACCTGGCCTTCCCCGCCACCAGCGCCTCCTCCGGCGCCTACGCCCTGGTCGGGATGGGAGCCGTCCTCTCGGCCACCAACCACGCGCCGATCACCGCGATCATCATGATCTTCGAGCTGACCCGCTCGATCGCGATCATCCCGCCGCTCATGATCTCGTGCGTGATCGCGACCCTGGTGGCCTCGACGCTGCGGCGCGAGTCGATCTACACCCGCCCGCTCGTCGAGCGGGGCCTCGACCTCCTCGCCGAGAAGGACCCGAACGTGCTGCGCTCGCTGCGGGTCCGCGACCTCGTGGACCGCGACGTCGAGCGGGTGCCCGCCGACGCCCCCTTCCAGGAGGTGCTCGACCTGGTGGTGCGGAGCCCCCACTCGGAGTTCTTCGTGGTCGACGCGGAGGGCGCCCTGTGCGGGGCCGTCTCGGTGGCGCAGCTCCGCCGCCTGCTCTTCGAGGAGGAGGCGCTCCGGCACGTCGTCGTGGCCGCCGACCTGATCGAGGCCGGCCGCGCGAGCGTGCGCGAGAGCGACGACCTCGACGGCGCGCTCCAGCTCCTCTCCTCGCAGCGGGTGTCCGCGCTGCCGGTCGTGGCCGAGGACGACCCGCGCCGGCTGATCGGCGCCCTCCACGAGCGCGACGTGCTCGAGGCCTACCACCGCGAGATGCTCGAGCGCGACCTCGCCGGCGGCCTCTCGACCCGCGTCGGGCTCGCCGACCGCGGCGGCGCGCTCGACCTCGGCAGCGGCTTCGTGCTCGCGGAGCTCGAGGCGCCACGCGCCTTCGCCGGCCGCAGCCTGCGCGAGATCGACCTGCGCGCGCGCCACGGCGTGCAGGTGCTCCTGCTGCGGCGTCCGGCCGACGACAGCATGCGCGTGCCCACGCCCGACGAGCGCGTGGCGCTCGGCGACGTGCTCGTGGTCGCGGGCCCGGGCGAGGCCGTGAAGCGCCTGGCCGGCGCCGAGTGGCGCCACGGCTGAGCGGCGTCAGAGCACCTGGTCGATCACGATCGCGATGCCGCTCGCACCCGGCTCGTAGGTCCCGGCGGCGACGCCCTGGAGATCGCCGGGCAGGCGCGTCGTCGCGTTGCCGTCGGCGTCGAGGCGGGCGGAGAGGGTGAGCGGGCCGGCAAAGGGCATCTGGTCGATCATGCGATCGTCGGGGCCGAGCGAGAACGCGAGGGGCAGCTCGGGATCCGGGATGCGCTGGACCGCCAGGGGCGGCCCGCTCTCGCCGCGGCGCGCGATCAGGAACAGGATCGCCCCGGCGGGCACCCGGCCGGCCAGGTCCGGCGCCAGCGAGATCGTGCCGCGGAGCGGCTCGGCGGCGGCCGTGACCGGCGGCGCGCCCCGCTCCGGAGGAGCCGCGGCGGGTGCCTGCGCCGCCGCCTCGCGCTCCGCCGAGCGCTCGGCGCCTTCGGGGAAGATCCGGCTCAGGTCGGGCGGCTCGACGCCCTCGCCCGGCACGTAGGGCTCGACGGCGCGATCGCAGGCGCCGAGCGCCAGCGCGGCGGCGAGCAGGGGGGCCAGGCGCTGGGTCGTCGGCATGGCCGGCCGACGGTAGCGCAGGGCGCGCGGCGCTCCCGGCCCGCGCGCTGCGCTCCCGGCCCGCGCGCGGCGCTCCGCTCCTAGCCCTCGCGCTGGCGCGGCTCGAGCGGCCCGTCGGCCCACTGCATGCGCGAGTAGTCGAAGTCGCCGCGCGCGAGCGGGTTGAACTTCACGACGTCGAAGTAGGGCGAGAGGTCGAAGTCGCGCGGGGTCACGAGCGTCGGGTGGCGCATCCGGAAGAGCCCCGTGTACTCGCGGCTCGGGTGCCCGAAGGCGCGCCGCAGGAGCGCTCGCCCGAACGGCTCGGGTGCGCGCGCGCCGGGCCGCGGCGGCCGCGCGGGAGGCTCCGGCGACGGCGGCGCTGCCTCGGCCGGCAGCGCGACCACCTGGGTCGGGAGGATCGGGAAGCGGACGTGGTAGAAGAGCCGCGCGAGCAGGCTCGAGCAGATCACCTCGGTGGGCTGGCCGCTCCCGAAGTGGAGCGCCTGGAGGCGCCAGCGGTCCGGGATGATCCGGACCGGGATCAGGTAGCGCGCGAGGTCGAGGACGTTCTGCAGGTCGTAGCGCCAGCCGATCGCCGCCACCGCCTCGTCGAGCAGGCGCTCGACGTCGGCCGGGCGCAGGCCGTGCGGGCGGCAGATCCGGAGGTTCAGGTCCACGTACCGGGCGAGCGGCGTCGCCTCGACGCCGCGCGGCAGCGCCTCGACCAGCAGGTGCCCCGCCTCGGCCCCGAAGCGCGCCCGCGCGCGCGCCGCCTGCTCCCCGCCCCGGCGCAGCAGCTCGTCGCCGATGTAGAGCGCCGAGTGCGACCAGGGGCTCTGGGTCAGGTAGCGGATGATCGCGGAGACGCGCTGATCGCCCTCGACGAGCAGCACGTCGCCCTTGCGCACGTGGGCCTTCAGGGCGGCGACGTCGTTCCGGACCCGCTGCTCGTAGTGGTCGAGCGGCCGGGTCAGGTAGTCGATGATCCACTCGACCAGCCAGCGGCGCACCCGGGCGCGGATCGACTCCGACTCGGCCATGCTGGTCCTCCGGCCTCCGATTGCCGAAGATCGCGCGCCATGACGACCCCCGCCCGCGCTCGCTCCCGCGTCCTCGCCGGCGCCCTGCTCTGGGTGGCGATCGGGGGCTGGTTCGGTGCGCTCCTGCTCTTTGCAGCGGTCGTGGCGCCGACGGCCTTCTCGATGCTCCCGGACCCGCGCCTCACGGCCCACATGGTGGGCCGCGTGCTGGCCTCGCTCCAGCTCGCCGGGATGGGGCTCGGCGTCCTGCTGGCGGCCCTCGGGGGCGGGCTGGGGCGCGGCCGCCTCGCCGTCGCGCTGCCGCTGGTGCTGGCAGCGATGTGCGCCGCCAACCACTTCGGGGTGGCGCCCGCCGTGGCCGCCATCGACCTCACGGACCCGGCCGCCGGCGCCGGTGCGGGAGCCCGCTTCGCCCGCCTCCACCAGCTCTCGATGGGCCTGTTCCTGGCGACGACCGCCGGCGTCCTCCTGCTCGGCATCCTCCACGCCGTGCGCGAGCTCGGTGAAGAAGGGCGAAAAAAGGCGAGAATTCCGTAGCCGCCCGTCCGGGCGTCCGGTACATTGCGGCGGTTCCTGAACAGAATTCCAAGCGAAGCCGCGGAGTTGCGCGGCAGACGAGAGCACACGACAGAGCGATGGACGTCAAGATCAAGGCCAATCTCCAGTTCACGATCTCGGGCCCGGCGCTCGAGGACGCGCTGGCCGAGTACGACGAGCTCACCGTCGAGGGCCTCCTCCGCGAGATCCTCGACAAGGCGATCGCCTGCGACGCCATCCGGGTGCAGATCCTCGAGGGACCCAACACGCTCGAGGACTACGACAAGCAGGCCGAGGCCAGCCCCGAGCGCTAGCGAGCTAGAAGAGCGCGAGCTGCTGCGGCGCGGCGGGCCGCTCGGGCGTCCGCAGGGCGACACCGGGCAGGGGTTCCAGCCCGGCCGCGCGTGCGGGAGCCGGCCGGCGCACGGACCTGCGCTCCGGCGCTTCTCCGGGTGCCCGCTCGCGCTCGTGATCGGGCGCGCGATCGGGCCCCGGCCGGTAGACCCCCGTGCGCCGCGCGTGCTCGAGGATGCGCCGGTAGAGCGCCTGGAAGCGCCGGCCGTGGTTGAAGTGGCGCAGGTGCGCGAGCTCGTGGCAGAGCGTGTCCACGAGGCTCGAGTACTTGAGCGGCCGGCCGCTGCGCGCGTGATGGAGGCGGATCCGGATCGTGCCGTCGGCGTAGCAGACACCGAGCCGGCGCCGCACGTGCGGCCGCTCCGGCTCGATCGCCCGGTAGCGGAGCCCGAACACGCGCGCGATCGCGCTGGCGTCCTGCTCGAGGCGCGCGATCAGCCCGACCGCGGACTCCGTGGCCGTCCCCCCTCGCGCGCGAGTCTCTCCTCGGAGCCGCTTCGCGTCAAGCACCGCGGCGCTACCCTGCGCCGGTGTCCGCCGCGTCCGAGGAGATCCCGCTCTTCCCGCTGCCGGGGGTCGTGCTCTTCCCCCGCGCGCGCGTCCCGCTCCACGTCTTCGAGCCGCGCTACCGGCAGATGACGGCGCACGCGCTGGCCGGCTCGCGCCGCATCGGGATGGTGGCGGTACGGCCCGAGCGCGCGGAATCGACGAGCGGGGATCCGCCCGTCTTCGCGATCGGCTGCGCGGGCGTCGTCGAGGAGGCGGTGCGCCGCGACGACGGGCGCTACGACGTCGTCCTGCGTGGCACCGAGCGCTTCCGCATCCTCGAGGAGACGCCCCGGGAGGGCGAGCGGCTCTATCGCGTGGCACGCATCGAGCCGCTCGAGGATCCCTTCGACGAGGCGCGCGAAGGGCTCGCGCTCCAAGGGCTGCGCGCGGACGCGATCGACCTGCTCTCGCAGCTCCTCCGGCTCGCGGGCCCACCCGGTCCGCGGCCGCTCGACCCGCGCCGCTTCTCCGGCATCGACGACGCGAGCTTCGTGAACGTGCTCTGCCAGCTCCTCGACCTGGCGCTCCCCGAGAAGCAGGGACTGCTCGAGACGACGGGGATCCTCGCGCGCTGCGAGGCGCTCGTGACGCTGCTCCGCTTCCGCGTGGCCGAGCAGGACGGCGGAATTCGCACGGCCCCCCGCACGTTGCACTGAGATCGAGAACTTTGTAGGAATCGTCAGGGATCTCGCGAAATAGTGAGATCGCAGAATCCGGTGACCGGCGGGACCGGGCCCGGCCCGGCGCGGGTGCGGGACGTCCGCAGCCGCTCGCGTCCGGTCGGGAACCCCTCGAAACGAAACCCGGTTCCGGTTTGCAAACGGCGGTTCTCCGTCGGCGAGGTGCTGTTTCGGGCTGCCTCTTGCCGGTGTCGGCGTGTTCTCGCGATCGGCGCTTTCTCCTCTTGCGCGGTCCCGACCCCTATGGTCTACTCCGCCGCGCTGCGAACGGCTCCCATGCGGAAAACCTCCGCATCGATCCGGAAAACCTCCGAGAATCCAACCGATGACCTGTCCCCCTCAGGTCGAAAGGGCGGCGTCTGTCCCCACGCGGACGACCGCGCTGTGGACGGCCGTGCTCGCGCGCCTGCGCGCCGAGACGCCGTCGCAGGCAGCCGCGCTCGAGGCGTGGCTCGAGCCCCTCGCCGCGTGCGAGGCGGGCGGCGGCCTGCGCCTCGCATGTCCGAGCGCCTTCCATCTCGAGCGCGTGCGCGAACGCTACCTCGCGCGCATCGAGCGCCACGCGCGGGAGGCGGCCGGCGCGCCGATCGCGGTCGCGCTGGTGGTCGGCGAGCAGACCCGCGCGGAGGCTCCCGTCACGGCTCTTCCCGCGCCCGCGCCGCCCGTCGTGATCGGCCCGCGCGTCGTCCCGCTTCGCGCGCGCCCCGAGACGCCCCCGCTCGGGCTTCCGCCCCACGACTTCGCGAGCTTCGCCGTCGGCCCGGGCAACGCGCTCGCGCGCGAGGCGTGCGCGGCCCTCGCCCGGGGCCGGCAGCTCACGCTGAGCCCGCTCTATCTCGTCGGCGGGCGGGGGACCGGGAAGACCCATCTCGCCTGCGCGACCGCCCACGCGGCGCAGGGGCGCGGCGAGCGCGTGCTCTACGTCTCGGCCGAGCAGTTCACGAACGAGCTGATGGCGGCGATCCGCGCCCAGCGCACCGAGGAGCTGAAGCGCCGCTACCGCGAGGGCTGCGACCTGCTCGTCTTCGAGGACGTCAGCTTCCTGCGCGGCAAGCGCCAGACCCAGCTCGAGCTGCTCCACACCCTCGAGCACCTGCTCCGGCGCGGCGCCCGCGCGCTCTTCAGCGCCGAGCAGCTCCCGCTCGACATCCCGGAGCTCGAGCCGCGCCTCGCCTCGCTGCTGGCGAGCGGCCTGTGCGCCGAGATCGAGGCGCCCGATCCCGCGCTGCGCCGCGAGATCCTGCGCGCCCGCGCCGCGGCCGCGGGCGCCCGGCTCCCCGACGCCTGCGTGGAGCGCCTCGC
This sequence comes from Deltaproteobacteria bacterium, assembly GCA_035063765.1. Lineage (NCBI taxonomy): Bacteria > Pseudomonadati > Myxococcota > Myxococcia > Deltaproteobacteria bacterium. The sequence continues at coordinate 54,120 of JAPSFT010000008.1, read as the reverse complement.
CGACGCCGTGCGCGGCAGCGTGCGCGATCTCGAGGCCGCGCTCGTCCAGGTGCTCGCGAGCGCCTCGCTCCTGCGCCGCCCGATCGACCTGGCGCTCGTCGAGGCGGCGCTGCGCAAGGTGACCCCGCGCCCGCCGGGCGGCGCGCTCGAGCCCGAGCGCGTGGCCGAGCTCGTCGCCGCGCACTTCGGGCTCACCGCCACGGCGCTGGCCTCCCGCTCGCGGCGCCAGGACGTGCTGCTCCCGCGCCAGGTCGCGATGTTCCTGTGCACGCGCCACACCGACGCCTCGCTCGAGCGCATCGGCCGCGCCTTCGGCCGCAGCCACCCGGCCGTCGCGAACGCCGCGCACGCGGTCCGCCGCGCGCTCGCGGCTCGCCCCGCCCTCCAGGAGCGGCTCGCGGCGATCACCGCCGAGCTCGAGGCCCAGACCGGGGCGGGCGGGCGCAAGGGGCCGCGGCGGGCGCCGCGCTGACCCCGCCCGCGCGATATCCTGCGCGCCGATGGTGGACGGACCCGCGCGCCCCGGCCGCCGTCCGGCGGGCGCGATCGCGATCGCGGCGGTGCTGCTCGTCGCGGGCTGCGGCCCGGGCCGGTCGCCCGCGCACGCCCGCGACGGCGCGCTCCACTACTTCGCGACCCGGGTGAAGGGCGGCGACCCGAGCTGGATGCCGATCTTCGACTACCTGCACCGCCGCTTCGGCCTCACCGTCCCCGATGCGCGCGGGGTCCCGCTCCACCTGCCCCCGCCGGGTCCCCCCGCGAGCGAGATCGCCGCGATCTACCGGCGCGCCTGGGACCCGCATGCGCAGGTGCGCAAGGAGCAGATCGCGGCCCTCGAGAGCACGATCGACCGCATCTCGGCGAGCGCCCTCCACTGCGACCGGCTCGGGCTGCCCGCGGACTGGGAGGAGATCCTGCGCGCGGCGTCCCGGGTCGGCGGCTACGCGCTCACGCACGCGGCGCTGGCGACGCGCTGGACGCTCGAGAACGGCTGCCGCACGCAGTCGGAGCTGGCGGACCTGGAGCGCGAGCAGATCGCGCTCCTCGAGGAGCTCGCCGGCCAGCGCGAGGCGACGATCGCCGAGCTCGAGGCGGGGCAGGACGTCTGGATCGAGGCGCTCGCGATGCTCTCGCTGCTCGGGGCCGGGGATCGCGTGCGGAGCGAATGGCTCGACGCACTCCTGGCCGCGCAGCGCCCCGACGGAGGCTGGGCGCGGGGCAGCCGGGAGGATCGTTCCGATCCGCACCCGACTGCCCTCGCGCTCTGGGTCCTCCAGGAGCACCTGGAGCCGGAGCGGCCCCAGGTCTCCTGGCTCGGACGCCGCTAGCGGGTCGCCCGCCGGCCGCTGACGGCGAGGCCGGTGAGGCCCAGCGCGACCAGCGCCAGCGTCACCGGCTCCGGGACGTTCAGCACGTTGAGGGTCCAGGTCGCGTTGTACCCGTCCGGGGCGATCGCGCGCCCCCAGGTGCCGTAGTCGTCGACGCCCTGGTCGATCACGTTCTGGAGGCCGAAGAGGGTCGCGGCCTCCTCGCCACCGGACGCGCTCGAGCAGATGAACCCGGTGCAGCCGTCGCGCGAGAGCGCCTCGAGGCTGAACGACACCGTGACGCCGAAGACCGCGTCGCCGGTGCCCGAGAGCACGCTCAGGTCGTTGCGGCTGCCGCTGAACTGGCCGGTCGAGGAACTGTTGTTCGACGGATTGGCGACCCGGCTCCCCGGGCTCACCGTGACGTTGAACGGGTTCCCGTTCACGCTCACGTTGATGTTGGAGAAGCGCGCGGCGCCGCTGTTCTGGGTCCCGACGGCGGTGGCCGTCCCGTCGCCCCGGAGCGCGTAGAGGCCGAGCGCCGCCTGGGTGAGGTCCACGGTCCAGAGCTGCGCCGGCGAGTCGACGTCTACCGTGAGCTGGATCGTGTAGCTCACGTTGCGCTTGATCCAGCGGTCTCCGCCCTGCCCGACGTCGATGCCGCCGTCGTCAGCCGCGACGGCCGCGTCGATCGCGAGGCCGGTCGAGGTCGAGCCGATCCCGACCAGGTTCGGGGAACTCCCACCGGCGGCCGACGAGCTGGCCGCCCCCCAGTCGTCGTAGGTGCCCGAACCGTTCGACGAGCAGGTGCCGTCGGCCACCACGCCGTCGTTGAAGCCCTGCTGGCAGGAGGAGCCGTCCCCCTGGATCGAAACCGAGATCGTCGAGGCCGAGGCCTGGCCTGCCAAGAGCAACGCCAGGCTCGCGAAGAGCAATAGGACCCGCATGCGCCATCTCCCTTCCCGAAGAGTCCCCGGCCCGAGCCGGAGCGGCGCGCGTCTCTTTTGCAAGCCATGTGCCGGAGCACATCGCGCGAAATCATTGAGGATTTCGCCGATCCGGATGCCTGTCCCGCAAGGGTTGGGAAGCGGATTTCCCACCGGTGGGAACGGGGGTTCCGAGGTGGAGCGGCCGGCTCATGTGGTTGGGGCGATCCCGCGAAGAGGGGCCATGGCCGCCGCCGCCCGCCTGGTCGCGACCGGGCTCCTGAGCCTGGGCCTGCTCCTGCTCGGGCTCCGGCTGCTCGGCCTCGCGCGGCGCAGCGGCAAGACGCCCGAGCGCTGGCTCGGGCTCGCCTTCGCCTGCGCCGGCGCGGGCGTGGGCCTGCTGCTGCTCGCGGCGCTCGGTGGCCTCGCGCCCGAGCGCGCGCGGCGGCTCGCGCTGGCCGCGCAGGTGGGGCTCAGCGGCGCGGTCACCTTCCTGATCGTTTTCGCCTGGCGCGCGTTCCGCCCCGGATCGCTCGCGGCCGGCGGGCTCGCCCTCGGGCTCGCCGGCGCGAACCTCGCCGCGGGTGCCGCGATCCTCGCGACCGGGGCGCCGGTGCCGGCCGGCGCGCTCGGGCTCCTCGCGGTGCTGGCGCGGAGCGCGGCGCTCTCGTGGCTCTTCGTCGAGTCGGCCCGGTTCGCGCGGCGCATGCGCCGGCGGGTCGCCCTCGGGCTCGCCGAGCCGCTCGTCGCCAACCGCTTCCTGCTCTGGTCGATCTGGACCGGGGCCCTGGCGGCGATCCCGCTCTTCGTGCTCGCGCTGCGCGCCGCGGGCGCCCTCGAGGCGCCGGCGCCGGGGGCACCGCTCCCGGCCGCCGCGCGCGCGGCCCTCGCGGTCCTGGGCCTCGGCGGCGCGGTCGCGCTCGCCGCCGGCTGGCTCGCCTTCTTCCCCCCGTCCGCGTACCGGCGCTGGGTCGCCTCGGGCCGCCGCGCCCCCGCCTGAGAGCCTGTGAAGAAGTCGGCCCGGTCGCCGATTCCTTCACAGGCTCCGAGCCCCGCCGGGCTCCCGGCGGTACGCTGCCGCCCGGGAGCGCAGCGCCGGCGAGATCACCGCCACCTGCGTGTCGATGGGGATCGCAGCCCCGCGCGCGTAGGGCGCGCCGGGCGCGGGCAAGGAGGGCGATGACGGCGTTCCCCTTCGGCGAGGAGCTGGTGCGCACGCTCGCCGGGCAGCGCAGCGCGCCGCTCACGGGGCTCTTCCAGGCCGCCACCTTCCTCGGCGACCTCGGGGGCTACGTGCTGCTGATCACGGCGATCTACGTCGCCTGGGACAAGCGGCTCGCGCTCCGGCTGGCGCTCGTGACGCTCCTCGCGACGGCGCTCGACCACGCGCTCAAGACTCTGATCGCGAACCCGCGGCCCTTCCTCGGAGACGGCAGCTACCTGGAGAACTGGGCGGTGTCGCCCGCGCGGGCGGCCGAGCTGGCGGCCGAGTTCTCCACCCCGTCGGGCCACGCGATGGCGGCCGCGGCCTTCTACGCGTACCTCTTCGGGAGCGTGCGCAGCCGGGCCGCGCGCGCCGCCTGCGTCGCGCTGATCCTCCTGATCGGCCTCTCGCGCCCCTACCTCGGGGTCCACTACCTCGAGGACGTCCTGCTCGGCTGGCCGCTCGGGATCGTGGTCGCCGTCCTGGCGCTGCGCCGGGCCGCTGCGCTCGGCGCGCGCTGGGCCGCGATCCCCTACGCCGGGCAGGTCGCGACGGCCCTCGGAGCGAGCCTCGCGCTCTGGCTCGCGACGCGCGGCCTCGGTCCGGCGCCGGCGGCGCAGCCCTCGGCCTTCCTCGCCTATGCGGGCTTCCTGACGGGGATCGCCGTCGCGGCCCCCCTCGAGGCGAGCCGCGTCGGCTTCGACCCGCGCAGCGGCGGCGCCGGCGCGAAGCTGCTGCGCTACGCGCTCTCGATCGCGCTGATCCTGGGCGTGCTGATCGGGCTCGACGCGCTCTCCGGCTCGCGGGTCCCCCGCCCGACGGCGCTCGGGCAGCTCCTGGCCTATCTCCGACACGCTGCCGCGTCGGTCGCGGGCTTCTTCGTGTGCCCGCTGCTCTTCGTGCGGCTCGGGCTCGGCGCGGGCGCACGGACGCGGCCCGCCTATCGCCCGGCCGGGCCCGGCGACCTCGAGAGCCTGCTCGCGCTCCAGCGCGCCTTCTACGCCGGGGAGGGCTACGCCTTCGACCCCGACGTCGCGCGCCGCGCGCTCGGGCGCCTGCTCGCGGACCCTTCGCTCGGCGAGGCCTGGCTCGCCGAGCAGGACGGCCGGGCCGTGGCCTACGCGGTCCTGACCCTCGGGTGGAGCCTCGAGCTCGGGGGCCGCGACGCCTTCGTGGACGAGCTCTACGTGACGCACGGCGCGCGCGGGCGCGGGCTCGGGCGGGCGGGGCTCGCCGCCGTCGAGGCGGGCGCCCGGGCGCTCGGCGTGCGCGCGCTCCACCTCGAGGTCGAGGACGGCAAGCCCGCCGCACACGCGCTCTACCGCCGGAGCGGCTTCGCCCCGCGCGGGCGTGCGCTGCTGAGCAAGACGCTGCTCCTCTGAGGCTCCTGCAGGAAGCCCGCCTGCCCTTCACTCGACGACGATCTCGCCCACCGCGTCCGGGTGCTGCTCGATCCCGATCGGGTAGGTCCCGGCCTTGTCGAAGGTGTGGCTCCAGGCCTCGCCCTTCGCGAGGGGCGGGCTCGAGAACGAGCCGTCCCTGGCGGCGACGGTGTGGCCGCCCGGCATCTCGTCGACGTTGTGGAAGACCACCGTGTCGCCGACGGCGATCTTCACCCGGGCCGGGTCGATCCTGCTGTGGCCGACCGTGACCTTCACCTCGGCGGCGGCGGCCGGGAGCGCGAGGGCCAGGGCGAGGAGCGCAGCGGCTCCCGGAAGGGTGATCCGTCGCATGACTCGTTCCTCCTGGGCCGGCGCGGAAAGCGGCGGCGAGGCGTAGGATAGGTCCGAAACCGGGAGGTGGCGGGTGCCGGCGCTCACGATCGAGGTCGCGCTCGCCACGAGCGGAGGATGGTGCCGCCGGGGCCCGGCACTCCGCGCGCTCGTGCTCGCGGCGCTCGTCGCCGGAGCGCCCGCGCTCGCGAGCGCGACGCTCTCGCGTGACGTGCTGGGCGGGCTCGCCTACGAGGGGCTGCTCGAGGACGGCGGCCCGGTGCGGCTGCGCGGGGGCCGCTGGACGGGTCCGCCCGCCGAGCCGGGGCTGGCCACGCGGCCGACGGCCGCGCTCATTCCGTACCTGATCGTCCACGGCGACCTCGACGGCGACGGCCGCCCCGACGCCCTCGTGTTCCTCCAGACCACCGGGGGCGGGAGCGGCGCCTTCCTGCACCTGGCGGCCGTGCTCGACCGGCCCGAGGGCCCGCGGGCGCTCCCGGCCCAGCCGATCGGCGACCGCGCCGAGGTGGAGGCGCTCGCGGTCGATCACGGGCGGGTCGTGCTCGACGCGGTGGTCGCGGGCCCGAACGACGCGCTCTGCTGTCCGAGCCAGCGCGTGCGCCGGACCTTCGAGGTCGAGGACGGCGAGCTGCGCCCGATCGGCTTCGAGCGCCGCGGGCGCCTGCGCGTGCGGGAGCTCGCCGGGACGAGCTGGCGCCTCACCCGGCTCGACGCGGCCACGCCCGTCCCGGCCGACGCCGGGATCGAGCTGCGCTTCGAGGGCGCGAAGGTCGCCGGCTCCGGCGGCTGCAACACCTTCCAGGCCGAGGTGATCTCGGGCGAGCGCGACGCCGTCGAGCTCGGCCCGCTCGCCACGACCCGCCGCGCCTGCCCGGCGCCGGTCCTCGCGCGCGAGCAGCGCTTCTTCGCCGCCCTCGAGCGCGCGACCCGGATCGGCTTCTGGTTCGGCCGGCTCGAGATCCAGTACGACACGCCCGAGCGCCGCACCGGCCGCCTTCGCTTCGCGCCCGGGGACGCTCCTGCGTTCCGCTCGATTGGGGACAGACCTCGCAGCGAGCCGCAAGTCCGTCCCTGATCGAGCGGAACGCAGGACCGTCCCCGCCTGGCTGGCGATCCGGTCAGGGGGCCTTCACGACCTTGATCATCGTGAGCAGGCGGGTGTCACCGGTCTGGTGGCCGTTGACGACCACGTTCCAGCCCTCCTTCAGGTCGGCGAGCTCGAGCGTCTGGCTGCCCCGCATGATCGTGGCCGAGCCGTCGACCGTGTACTCGATCCCGTCGTCGTGCGTGCTCTTGACGGTGATCGTGCGCGCGGCCGGGTCGAGCGCCGTGATGTCGCCGGTGACTGCGATGTTCACCTTCTCGTGCACGCGCGCCTGCGCGAAGGCGGCGCCCGCTACGGCGAGGCTGCACAGGAGTGTGGCGGCGGCGGCAAAGGTGCTAATACGGGTGCGGGCGTTCATGGTTCGAGGACTCCTCGTTGGGGCCGGACCGAGTCGGATCCGGCCTGACCGGGCCGGATCGGGCGCCATCATACACGTGCCGCAGGGAGACGACATGGCGACGGACTCCACCCAGAAGCTGCCGCTCCCGACCCTCACGGCCATGGTGGTCGGCGGCATGGTCGGCGCCGGGGTGTTCTCGATCCCCCGCAACTTCGCGCAGGCCACCGGCGTCTACGGCGCCCTGATCGCCTGGGCGATCGCCGGCGGCGGCATGCTGATGCTGGCCTTCGTCTTCCAGACGCTCGCGAACCGCAAGCCGGACCTGGACGCGGGGGTCTACGCCTACGCGCGGGCCGGCTTCGGCCCCTACCTGGGCTTCCTCTCCGCGCTCGGCTACTGGGCGAGCGCCTGCGTCGGCAACGTCTCCTACTGGATCCTGATCAAGTCGACGCTCGGCGGGGCCTGGCCCGCCCTCGGCGAGGGCAACACGCTGCTGGCGGTGGCGCTCTCCTCGGTCGGCATCTGGGCCTTCCACCTGCTGGTGATGCGCGGCGTGAAGGAGGCCGCGGGCATCAACAAGATCGTGACGATCGCGAAGGTGATCCCGCTGCTCCTCTTCGTGGTCCTGGCGATCTTCTACCTCGACAGCGAGGTCTTCGTCGCGAACCTGTGGGGCGGCAGCACGGCGGCGCAGGAGTACCTCCACGCGCACGGGGACGTCTACGCGCTCGGGACGGCCGCCGTCCGGGACTACGGGAGCCTCTTCGAGCAGGTGAAGGCGACCATGCTCGTGACCGTGTTCGTGTTCCTCGGCATCGAGGGCGCCAGCAACTACTCGCGCTTCGCGCAGAAGCGCGAGGACGTCGGCGCCGCAACGGTGACCGGCTTCCTGGCCGTGCTCGCGCTCTTCGCCTCGGTCTCGATCCTGGCCTACGGGATCCTGCCCCGCGAGGAGCTCGCGGCGCTGGCCCAGCCCTCGGTGGGCGGCGTGCTGGCGGCGGCGGTGGGCCCCTGGGGCGCCGTGTTCATCGGCGCCGGCGTGATCGTCTCCGTGCTCGGCGCCTACCTCGCCTGGACCCTGATGGCGGCCGAGGTGCTCTCGATCGCGGCGAAGAAGGGCGACATGCCCCGCTACTTCGCGCGCGAGAACGAGAACGGCGTCCCGGGGCCGGCGCTGGTGCTGAGCTCGGCGCTGGTGCAGGTCGTGCTCCTCGCGACCCTCTTCTCCGACGACGCCTTCACCTTCGCGCTCTCGCTCTGCAGCCACCTCTCGCTGATCCCGTACTTCCTGTCGGCGGCCTTCCTGTGGAAGCTCGTCCAGACCCGCGAGAGCTACGAGCGCGACACCGGCGGCCTCGGCAAGGACCGCATCGTCGGGATCCTGGCGACCGGCTACACGCTCTTCCTGCTCTTCGCGGCGGGCATGAAGTTCATGCTGCTCGGGCTCCTGATCTACGCGCCGGGCACGGTCCTGTACGTCATCACGCGGCGCGAGCAGAACGCGCGGCTCTTCACGACGGCGGAGTGGCTGCTGTTCGCCGTCACGGTCGTCGGCGCGGTGGTCGGGCTCCACGGGCTCGTCACGGGCTACATCACGATCTGATCTGCTACCCACTCCGGTCCTACCGAAAGGAGAACCCCCATGGCGGGATCCCCCGCGTTCGGCGTCCATTCCGAGGTCGGCCAGCTGCGCAAGGTGCTGGTGTGCGCGCCGGGCCGCGCCCACCAGCGCCTCACGCCCAGCAACTGCGACGCGCTGCTCTTCGACGACGTGCTGTGGGTCGAGAACGCCAAGCGCGACCACTTCGACTTCGTCACGAAGATGCGCGACCGCGGCGTCGACGTGGTCGAGATGCACAACCTGCTCGCCGAGACGGTCGCCGTCGCGGAGGGCAAGAAGTGGATCCTCGACAACCAGGTGGTGCCGAACCAGGTGGGGCTCGGCTTCATCGACGAGCTCCGGAGCTACCTCGAGGGGCTCGGCGACCGCGAGCTCGCCGAGACCCTGATCGGCGGGCTCTCGAACCAGGAGGTCCCGAAGGAGCTCGGCGGCAAGGCGCTCGAGACCGCGCGCGAGGCGGCCGGCGCCACCGAGTACCTGCTGCCGCCGCTGCCCAACACCCTCTACACGCGCGACACGACCTGCTGGATCTACGGCGGGGTGACCCTCAACGCGCTCTACTGGCCGGCGCGGCACGAGGAGACGATCCTCACCACGGCGATCTACAAGTTCCACCCCGATTTCGCGGGCAAGGTGAACGTCTGGTGGGGCGACCCGACCAAGGACCACGGCCTCGCCACGCTCGAGGGCGGCGACGTGATGCCGATCGGCAAGGGGATCGTGCTGATCGGGATGAGCGAGCGGACCTCGCGCCAGGCGATCAGCCAGCTCGCGGCGGCGCTGTTCGCGAAGAAGGCGGCCGAGCGGGTGATCGTGGCCGCGATGCCGAAGATCCGCGCGGCGATGCACCTCGACACCGTCTTCACCTTCGCCGACCGCGACTGCGTGCTGGTGGCGCCCGAGTTCATGAAGCAGACGCGCACCTACTCCTACCGCCCGAGCAGCCATCCGAGCGGCGTCGAGCTGCGCGCCGACCAGGGCGCCTTCGTCGACGTGGTGAAGGAGGCCCTGGGGCTGAAGAAGATGCGCGTGGTGGAGACGGGCGGCACGGACTACCAGCGCGAGCGGACCCAGTGGGACAGCGGCGCGAACCTCGTGTGCGCCTCGCCGGGCGTCGTCTACGCCTACGACCGCAACACCTACACGAACACCCTGCTCCGCAAGGAGGGCATCGAGGTGATCACGATCGTCGGCGCCGAGCTCGGCCGCGGGCGCGGCGGCGGCCACTGCATGACCTGCCCGATCACCCGCGACCCGGTCGACTACTGAACGCACACGCCGGGCGTGAAGGCTGAGGTCGCGGTCGGGTGGGGATGCCCGTGGTTCACGAACAGGATCGTGTGCCACCCGGGTCCCACCGCGGTCGGTGGGAGGGTCCCTCCGGAACGCATTCGAAGCCGCGCCCTCGGTCGGCGAGCGTCCTCGCCCCCGCCGCGCCCGCGCGCGGCGAGCTAAGTGGAGGAGGGACCCTCCCACCGACCGCGCCTCGGCGTCCCGAGAACGCGCCACCGCGCCCACGGCCCCGTCAGCGCTTGCGCCGCAAGGCGCGGCCGATCTGGAGCTGCCACCAGCCGAAGCTCTCGGTGAGCGCCTTGTAGAGCGCGGCGCCGACCAGCGTGCCGAGGGCGACCGAGATCAGCACGACCAGCACGGTGACGATCCCGTCGACCCCGGCGGCGCGGTCGCTCAGCATGCGGGTCACGCTGACCAGCCCGAGGGAGCCCGGCACCACGATCCAGAAGCTCGGCAGGAAGGTCACCATCGCCGGCGGGCCGTGGAAGCGGAGCTGCACCAGGTAGCCGAGCGGCATCGCGACGAGCATCCCGAAGAAGCCGCTGACCTCGCTCGGGGCGAAGCCCGCCGCCGCGCGCTGGGTCGCGAACACGACCAGCAGCACGGCCAGCATCCAGGCGAGCGAGCGGCGCGGCGCCGAGAAGTGCAGGTAGATGCCGAGCCCGAACACCACGACGCCCGCCCACGCGACCCAGGGCGGCCCGATGAGCCGGGCAGGCGGCCCGAGCAGGTCGTCCACCGGGTAGCCGATCATGAAGGCGCCGGCGGCGAGCCCGAAGGCGAGCAGCAGGAGCTGCACGAAGCCGGTCACGAGCCGGGTCGAGCCGCTCACCATGTCGCCGTAGGCGAGCTCCACCATCGCGAGGGTCAGCATGCCGCCGGGCAGGAAGGTCACGAGCGGCGGGATCAGGAGCTGGAGGGGGTCGACGGGGAGCCCCCACTCGGCGCCCTGGAAGACGAACGCCGAGACGAGGCTTGCCGCCACCACCGGCAGGGGCATCGCCAGCAGCGGCCGGTCGCGGTTCAGGACCTTGAGCGCGCCGACGATCGCGCCCAGCACGGCCGCCGCGGCGAGGCCCTCGACCGCCGGCGCCAGCACCATCGCGAGGCCGACGGTCAGGATCGTGTGGCCGAGCAACCCCCCGGCGGGCCCGAAGCGCGGCGGCTCCTGGAGGATCTCCGCAAGCCGCTCGAGGCCCTCGCGCGGCGCGATCCCGCCCTGCTGGGCCGCGCTCCCGAGCGCGTAGACGTCCGCCATCTGGTCGAGCCGCAGCGGCTCGAGCGGCCCCTCGGAGAGCGTGACGCGCTCGCCCTCCCCGTCGTGCAGCGTGATGAAGACCGCCGTCGGAAAGGTCACGACGCGCGCCCGGCGCGCGCCGTTGGCGGCGGCGATCCGGCGCAGGATCAGCTCGACCTGCGCCGTCTGCTCGCCGCAGCCGAGGTAGGCCTGCCCGATCCGGTACAGGAACTCGAGCAGGACGCCCGTGTCGGGCGGATCGGCCGGCACCATCGCGGAAAGTGTATCCCCGGGTCAGGCGCGGAGGCTCGCCGCCACGAAGCCGAGCAGCACGGCGTTCGCGCGCACGCGCTCGTCGGCGGTCAGGATCACGAGGTCGGGAAAGGACTGGCGGAGGAAGAGGGCGCTCGCGAGATGGATGGCGTCGAGCGTGCGCACCGGCTCGCTCGGGAAGCCTTCCTCGGCGCGGCGGGCGATCTCTTCCGAGATCTCGAGGATCGCCCAGGTCGAAGCGGCCTGGGCGAAGAGGGCCAGCAGGTCGGCGGCCTGCGCCGCCGTGATGCGCCCCTCGCGTTCGGCGCGGCGGACGACCCGGCGGGTCTCGATCAGGCCGAGCCGTGACGAGGTGACCTTCTCCGCCGCGACGAGGGCCGATCGCACCGCCTCCCCGTGCTCCTCGGCGAAGAGCCAGCGCAGCACGGCGCTGGTCTCGACATAGAGCGTCACCGCTCGCCGCGCTCCGCGTCGAGGAGGTCGCGGCTCGCAACCGCTCGCGCGAGCGGTGAGCTGCGATAGGCGCGCGGATCCTGGGGGAGGCCGGGGGCGAGCACCCCCTCGGCGCGGAGCCGCTCCAGGGCCTGGTCGTGGGCGCCGAGGACCACGCCGGTGCTCGGCTGGCGCAGCTCGGCCACCACCCGGCCCCGGTCGGTCACCAGCACGACCTCGCCGTTGCTCACCTCGCGCAGATAGGCGCTGAGCCGGTTCTTGAGCTCCTTGATGGCAACGGCCTTCATCGCCAGCAAAGTAGCCTCTGGTAGCTACTAGGGTCAAGACCGGCGACCGCGCGCCAACGGAGGGGACTGCGGGTGGACCGCGCGGGACAACCGCGAGCCTTCGTGTAGGCTGCGGCGCCCGAACCACGAGGGAGGCGCGGCGTGCGCGAAGCTCCGGCACTCACCACCCTGAAGCGGCGAGACCGGCTGAGCCGACCCCGCCGCCGGCTCGCCACGGCGACGTGCGCGCTGGCCTGGCTCGCCGCCTGCGGCCCCGCCGAGGAGCCGCCGGCGCCCGACGTGCGCCCGGTGCGCGCGATCACGGTCGAGGAGCTGCCGGGCGGCGAGACGGTGTCGCTCACCGGGCGCATCGAGGCGCAGGAGGAGGTGAGCCTCGCCTTCCGCGTGAGCCAGCGGCTGGTCGAGCGCCTGGTGAACGTCGGCGACCGCGTCCGCGCGGGCCAGCTCGTGGCGCGGGTCGAGTCGACGACGCTCGACAACGCGGTCGCGGCCGCGCGCGCGAACCTGGCGTCGCTCCAGGCCCGGGCGGCCGACGCGCGGCTCGAGGCGGACCGCCAGCGCTCGCTCTTCGAGCGCGGGGTGGCGCCGCGCGCGCGCTTCGAGAGCGCGCAGAAGGCCCGCGACGCCGCGGTGGCGCAGGTGGACGCCGCCCAGGCCCAGCTCGCGACGGCCCGCGAGCAGCTCGGCTACACCGAATTGTTTGCCGACGCGGCCGGCACGGTGACGGCCGTCGGCGCGGAGCCGGGCGAGGTGGTGGGGGCCGGGCAGATGATCGTGCGGGTCGCGCGAAAGGGCGGGCGCGACGCGGTCTTCGACGTGCCGGCGCGGGTCAAGGAGGCGGCCGGCGGGCTCGATCCCGAGGTGACGGTGGCGCTCGCCTCGGATGCGAACGTGCGGGCCACCGGGCGCGTGCGCGAGGTCTCGCCCCAGGCGAACCCGGTCACGCGCACCTTCGAGGTGCGGGTCGGGCTCAGCGGTCCGCCCGAGGCGATGCGGCTCGGCTCCACCGTGACCGGCAGCATCCACCTGGCCGGCGGCGGCGGGATCCGCATCCCCGCCTCGGCGCTGACCTCCGCGAGCGGCGCGCCGGCCGTCTGGGTGCTCGATCCCGGCAGCAGCACGGTCGCGATCCGCAACGTCGTGCTCGAGCAGTCGGGGCGCAGCGAGGTCAGCATCGCCGAGGGCCTCGCACCCGGCGACGTGGTGGTGACCGCGGGCGTCCAGACGCTGCGCCCCGGCCAGAAGGTCCGGCTGCTCCAGGACGCGCCGTGAACCTCTCGCGCTGGTCGCTGCGCAACCGCTCGCTGGTCGCCTTCTTCATGATCGTGGCGATCGCGGCGGGCATCCAGGCCTTCTTCTCGCTCGGCCGCGACGAGGACCCCCCCTTCACGATCCGCACCATGGTGGTCCAGGCCGCCTGGCCGGGCGCCACGATCGAGGACACGCTGCTCCAGCTCACCGAGCGGCTCGAGCGCCGGCTCCAGGAGGTCCCGCAGCTCGACTTCCTGCGCAGCTACACGAATGCCGGCCTCACCGTGATCTTCGTGAACCTGCGCGGTGACACGCCCTCCGGCGCGATCCCCGGCCTCTGGCAGCAGGTCCGCAACAAGATCGGCGACATCCGCCACACCCTCCCGCAGGGCGTCGTCGGGCCCTTCTTCAACGACGAGTTCGGCGACACCTTCGGGATCATCTACGGCTTCACGGCCGACGGCTTCTCGCACCGCGAGCTGCGCGACCACGTGGAGGACGCCCGCTCGCGGCTCCTGCACGTGCCCGACGTCGAGAAGATCGACATCCTCGGCGCGCAGGACGAGCGGATCTTCGTCGAGTTCTCGCTCGAGAAGCTGGCCGGGCTCGGGCTCGACCGCGCGGCGCTGGTCGCGGCGCTCCAGGCGCAGAACCTGGTCCGGCCCTCGGGCGTGGTCCAGACCGCGGGCGAGCGCGTGACGATCCGGGTCTCCGGGGCGTTCCGCTCCGAGCAGGACGTGCTCGACGTCAACTTCGTGGCGGGCGGCCGGATCGTGCGGCTCGGCGACATCGCCGAGGTGACGCGCGGCTACGCGGACCCGCCGCAGCCCCTGTTCCGCGTGAACGGCGAGCCCGCGATCGGGCTCGCGATCGCGATGCGCGAGGGCGGCGACGTGCTCGCGCTCGGCGCGAACGTGGCGCGGGAGATGGCCGCGATCACCGCCGGGCTCCCGCTCGGGATCGAGCCGCACCTGGTGGCCGACCAGCCGCTGATCGTGGACGAGGCGGTCGGCGAGTTCATGGAGTCGCTCTGGCAGTCGATCGCGATCATCCTCCTGGTGAGCTTCCTCAGCCTGGGGCTGCGGGCGGGTGCGATCGTCGGGATCTCGATCCCGCTGATCCTGGCGATCGTGTTCCCGATCATGGGGATCGCCGGCATCGACATGCAGCGCATCTCGCTCGGCGCGCTGATCATCGCGCTGGCCCTGATGGTGGACGACGCCATGACCACCATCGACGCGATCATGCGCCGGCGCGCCGCCGGCGACGACATGGAGGCCGCCGCGGGCTACGCCTTCTCCCACTTCGCCTTCCCGATGCTGATCGGGACCTTGGTCACGATCGCGGGCTTCGTGCCGATCGGCTTCGCCGCGAGCTCGGCGGGCGAGTACACCTTCTCGCTGTTCGCGGTGGTCACGATCGCGCTCCTGGTGTCGTGGGTGGTGGCGCTGCTCTTCACGCCGATCCTGGCCAGGGCCGTGCTCCCGGAGACGGGCGCGCAGCAGGACGGCGAGGCGGGCGGGGCGATGCGGCTCTACCGCGGTCTGCTCGGCGGCGCCCTGCGCCTGCGCTGGCTCACGATCGCGGTGACGGTCGCGCTCTTCGTCGCGGCGATCTTCGGGATGCGCTTCGTGCCGCAGCAGTTCTTCCCCTCCTCGGACCGCCTCGAGCTGCTGGTGGACGTGGGCCTGCCGCAGAACGCCTCGATCCATGCCACCGAGGCCACCGTCAGCCGGCTCGAGGCGATCCTGGCCGAAGACCCGGACGTCGAGCGCTGGAGCTCCTACATCGGGCAGGGGGCGATCCGCTTCTACCTGCCGCTCGACGTGAAGCTGCCGAACCCCTTCTTCGGCCAGCTCGTCGTGATCGCGAAGGACTTCGAGGCGCGCCTGCGGCTCGAGCCGCGGCTCCAGGCGATCCTCGCCGAGGAGTTCCCCGAGCTGGTCGCCAACGTCGCGCCGCTCGAGCTCGGGCCGCCGGCCGGCTGGCCGGTGCAGTACCGGGTGAGCGGCCCGGAGGTCGAGCAGGTGCGCGCGATCGCGCTCCGCGTCGCGCAGGTGGTCGCCGCGGAGCCGGCCTCGCGGCGCGTCAACTTCGACTGGTTCGAGCCGTCGCGGCAGCTCCGGATCGACGTGGACCAGGACGAGGCGCGCCTCCTCGGGCTGAGCTCGGCCGCGGTGGCTACGGCGCTCGAGAGCGCGATCACGGGCGCGACCGTGACGCAGCTCCGCGACGACATCTACCTGATCCCGGTGGTCGCCCGCGCCACCGAGGAGGAGCGGCTCGCGATCGCGACCCTGCGCAGCCTGCAGGTGCCGCTGCCCGGCGGGCGCGCGATCCCGCTGACACAGTTCGCGACCATCGAGGCCGGCCAGGAGTACCAGCAGATCTGGCGCCGCGACCGCGTGCCGACCCTCACCATCCAGGCCGACGTCGCGCCGGGCGTCCTGCCCGACACGGTCGTCGGCGCGCTCGAGGCGCCGATCGCCGCGCTCGGCGCGGAGCTCCCGCCGGGCTACGCGATCGAGCTCGGGGGGATCGCCGAGGAGAGCGCGGAGTCGCAGGCGTCGGTGTTCGCGGTCGTGCCGCTGATGCTGCTCCTGATGCTGACCCTGCTGATGATCCAGCTGCGCAGCTTCCTGCGGCTCTTCGTGCTGCTCAGCGTCGTGCCGCTCGGTCTCATCGGCGTGGTCGGCGCGCTGCTGGTCTCGAACCGCCCGCTCGGCTTCGTCGCGATCCTCGGGATCCTCGCGCTGATGGGCATGATCGCGAAGAACGCCGTGATCCTGATCGACCAGATCGAGACCGAGCGCGCCGCGGGCGGCAACGTCCACGACGCGGTCGTCGCCGCCGCCAGCTCGCGCGTGCGCCCGATCCTGCTGACGGCGCTCTCGACCGTGCTGGCGATGATCCCGATCGCCTTCACCGTGTTCTGGGGCCCGATGGCGGTCGCGATCATGGGCGGGCTCTTCGTCGCCACCCTGCTGACCCTCGTGTTCCTGCCGACGCTCTACTACACGGTGTTCGCGGGACGCGAGGAGGAGCGGGCAGCGGGATCCTGAGCGCGCCGGAGCCGGGCCTCGAGGGCTTCGAGGAAGGAGTCGAGCTCGCGGCGCAAGGCGTTGTAGCGCGCGTAGGCGTCTCCTTCGCCGCGCGCGACGAGCAGCGCGTAGAGCGCCAGCTCCCGATCGTCCGGCAGCGCCGACTCCTCCGGCAGCGCGAGCCCGCAGCGGCGCAGCCGGCCGGTGGCGAGCGCGACGGTCAGCGCCTCGGCCGAGCGCGCACCCCGCGCGAGGTCCTCGAGGCCGCGGCGGACCAGCGCCTCGCCGGGAAGTCCGTCGAGGTCAACCACGGCGCTGCTCGAGGAAGCGCCGCACGCGCTCGCGGAACGCAACCGCGTCGAGGCCCGGGTAGCGGACGAGGTCGCCCGCGATCTGGTCGAGCGCCCGAGCCAGGTCCGTGCCCGAGAACAAGCCGCGTTCCAGCATGGCGGCGACGTCGCCGAGGTCGCGCTCGTGGGCGCGCGCCAGCTTGGCGAGCGCCTGGCTGAGCGGGTCGAAGTGGAAGAAGTCGACGCCGCCGTGGCGCGCGACGAAGACCGAGCGCTCGCGCCAGCCCGGGACCGGGGGGAGGAATTGGTCCGGCGACGCCAGCTCGACGTTGAGGTCGAGCTCCTCCTTGAGCCCGGCGATCGCCTCGAAGGCGCCGGCCGGCTCCGGGTCGAGCTTCAGGTCCACGTCGACCGTCGCCGGACGCCAGCCGTAGAGGAGCGCCGTCGCACCGCCCGTGAGATACACCCGCCCGGGGCCCCGCGCGCGACGCCCGAGCTCGGCCAGGAACCGCTCGAGCGTCATCCGGTCGACGATGCCGCGCATGGCGGCGACTCTACCCCAGCGATCGGCCGGGCGGGGGTACGGCCGGCTCGCGCAGCGCGAGCATCCGGCACACCAGGAAGGCGCCCGCCGCCGCGGCCAGGTGCTTCAGCGTGTGTCCGCTCACGACGTGTCCGAGCGCGTAGAGCGGCGCGTCGAAGGTCTCCACGAGCTTCGCCACGACGTAGCAGGCGAACACCGCGTAGACGTCGCCACCGCGCGTGTAGCGGGAGGGCAGCCAGAGCGCGATCAGCAGCAGGATCACGACCGAGTAGGCCTGGAGGACGCCGTAGGGGACGACGTTGCCCGCGCCGGCGCGCTCGGTCGCCCGCCAGTAGACGACCGAGGCCGCGCCGATCGCCAGCATCGGGAGCAGCAGCGTACGGCCCGCGCGGGCGTCGACGCGGTCGCCGACCTGGGCGGCGAGCAGCGCCATGAAGGCGATCGTCATCGGCAGGCGGTCCCAGAACAGGCGCTCGTTGTCGGGCGCGAGGTGGTAGTACCCGGAGCCGAGCGCGGTCAGCAGGACGCCCGCGAAGAAGACCGCGTAGGGGATCCGCTCCCCGGCATGGTCGAAGCTCGTGCGGGGCCGGAGCGCGATCCAGAGGCCGGCGAGGCCGGCCAGCAGGAAGGCGCCGTTCGAGAGCACGTCCGGCGCGTTCGCGACGCCGAGCAAGCTCCTGTGGTCCGCAAAGTCGTGATAGCCGGGCGGCTGCGGCACGCCGGGCGCGAGCAGGGCCGCCGCCACGCTGAGGGCGGTGATCGCGAGGAGCGCGCGCGTGCGCCCGGTCACGGCGCAGGAGGCGCAGCAACGACCCGCACGGGCATCGCCGCCAGCCGATCGTGGAGCCGCGCCTCGGCGCGGATCGGCCACCAGTCGTAGAGGAAGATCTCGATCGGCCGCCACATCGCGACCCAGCCGCCGATCACGAGGCTGTCGTGCACGATCCCGTAGCGGCGCTCCGAGAAGACGTCGGCGAGCACCAGCATCAGCGCGTTGAAGGCGAGGCCGATCAGGAGGCTGGTGCGGCCGGTGCGCAGGAGCTCGCGCAGGCGGCGGCGGGCGGCCTGCGCGCGGTCGCGGAAGTACTCGGCGACGGCGGCCCCGAGGACGGCCGCGTCGTCCCCCGCCGGCGAGGGCCGCTCGAGGTGGATCTCGAGCGCGAGCGGCGCGTCGCGGCGCAGCTCCTGGGCCCAGCCCAGGATGAACTCCTCGGCCCGCGGGTCGAGGTCGCGCTCGCGGAAGGGCGCGGCGTCGATCGCGAGGAAGAGCTGCCGGGCCTCGCCGAGCCGCAGCTCGAGCGTCTCGCAGGGGCCGGCGCTCACGGCGCGGCCGGCTGGAGGTCGGCGAGCGCGTCCATCACGGTGGCCTGCACCTCCGGCCGGTGCAGGTTGCCGAGGTGCCCGCCGGTCGGGAAGAAGCGCACGCGCTCGGGGCCGACGAGAGCGGCGAGCCAGGCCACGTCCTCGTCGCTGGTCAGGAAGTCGTTGCGGTTGGCGAACACGCGCAGCTTCGGGTTGTCGCGCAGGGGACCGGCGATCGCGTGCAGGTCGTTCTGCGCGACGAGCTCCTCCGCGCTGCGCACGGTCCCGAGCCGGTCGCGGTGATAGGGCAGCACGAAGGCGTAGAGGTACATCGCGAAGGAGTAGTCGCCGATCTCGCGGTAGGCCGGGAGCCGCCGCCAGCGGCGCCGCTCGGTGAGCAGCACGCCCAGGTCCTCGCGCTGCTGGCTGGTCCAGAGCAGGGCCTGGAGCGAGCGGCGGAAGGCGAGCCCGATCAGGAACTCGGCCTCCCGGTTCGTGAACGGCAGCTCGACGACCGGCGCCAGGTCCTGGGTGCCGAGCTCGACGGACTCGACCCGCCCGTAGCCGCCGGCCCCGAAGCGCTCCGCCTGGGCGTGGCGCGCCACCGCCGCGGTCTCGAGCAGGAGCTGGTGGACCCAGGCCTCGCGCTCGCCCTCCGGAAGTGCCAGCGGCGCGTCGTAGAAGGCGTCGAGGCGCTCCATGCCCTCGACGAGGCGCACCGGCGGGTCGAGCAGCAGGTAGCGGTCGAAGCGCACGCGGTCGTTCGCGGGATCGCGCTCCTGCGCGGCGATGTAGAAGCCGTGGAAGGCGCCGAGCGAGTAGCCGAGGTAGACCCGCTCGCGCACGCGCCCCGGGTAGCGCGCGCGCAGGTCGCGGTCGACGAGGTCGAGCGCCACGTGCAGGTCGCGCGCGTCGACCGGCGCGTGGCCCGGCACCGGCACGCTCGCGCCGCGCTCGACGAACTCGAAGCCGAGCGCGCTGCTCACGATCGCGACCGAGAACCCGCGCTCGAAGACCATCTCGGCGAGCGCGAGGCTCGAGGAGCCGAGCCGGTGCGCGCCGAGCCCCGGCGCCAGGAAGACCAGCGGCGCGGGGCCCGGCTGCATGCGCACCGAGAAGGGCAGCGCGCGCCCGGTCGTGGGCATCACGATCTCGCGCGTGTCGAGGCGGGCGGCGAAGCCGGGGTCGCGCGGGCCCAGGAAGGCCGCCTGGAGCGTCTGGGTGGCGTCCGTGTCGTCGCCCGGGCCCGTGACCGGCGGCTCCTCGATCTTCGACTCGCGCACCACCGTCCAGAGCAGGCGCGCGTCGTCGTAGGCGTCGGCGCTGCTGGCGGCGAACTGGCGGTAGCTCGGGATCGAGTCGACGACGTCGTTGAAGCTGAGCACGAGCCCCGTGCCCATCGGGAAGAACCAGAGCGCCGGGTCGAGGAGCGCGTCGGGCACCATCCCGGCCGTGTCGCGGACCGAGCCCGGGCCCGCGAGCGGCAGCACCAGGAAGGTCGACGGTCGCCAGCCCCAGGTCGCGAAGACCTGCCCGAAGTCCTCCGGCGCGGGCTCGATCCCGAGCCAGCGCAGCGCCGGGTCCCAGAAGCCCGCGAGCCCGACCGTGGAGTTCACCGCGAAGCGCGCCGTCACGTCGCCGGCCTGGCGCCACTGCGCCTGGAGCAGGCTCGCGGCGAGATCGCGCGGGAAGACCAGGTTCGCCGCGAAGTCGCGCACGCGATCGCGGACGAAGCGCGGGATCACGAGCCGGTAGACGCGGCCGACCGGGTCCGCGACCCCGACGATCAGGCCGTGATTCACGGCCCACACGCCGCGGTTCACCGGCTCGAGCGGGTCGGGGAACTGGGGCGGCGGCAGGCTCTCGCCCTGGAAGGCGGCGGCGCCCGGCCCGGTGTAGCCGGACCAGTCGCGCCGCAGGGCCGGCTGCGCGCAGCCCGCCATCGCAACCGCCAGCAGCAGCACCGTTCCCCTGCGCACCATCGCCCCCCCCGACGAGGCCGGCAGCGTAGGGGGCGCGTGTTGACCCTGCGAGGGGCCGCGTGTCATGCTCGCGGCCCCTTCGACCGGAGGTCCTTCGTGCAGATTGCCCTCGCCAAGCGCATCGACCAGCTCGTGGAGTGCGGCTGGGAGCCCGTCGCGACCACCGAGACCAGCGCGTCGCTCCACGGACGGCGCCCCTTCAGCTGGTGGCTGTTCCTGTTCGTCGTGATCTTCTTCCCCTTCTTCGGCGGGATCCTCTACCTGATCTTCTGGCTCGCCACCTCGCGCGCGACCGTCTTCCTCCACCAGGACGGGGAGACCGTGCACGAGGCCGGGGACCTGTGGCTGGTGCGCTGGCAGGAGACCCGGCGCGAGGCCTTCGTCGCGCAGCAGCGCGCGATCAAGGAGCAGGGCTTCCTCGCCGTGATGTGGCCGCAGCTCCTGACCTTCCTGGTGCTGCTCGCGCTCTGGGTCTGGTTCCTGCGCTGGTACTTCTAGGCGTCCTCTCGCCATGAACGCGCCGTCGTGGCGGATCCGGATCGGGAGGACGGCCGCGCTGTTCGCCGCCTGGGTCGTGCTGATCGGGACCGATCCGGTCGGGCTCGTGATCGGCGCCGGCGCGGCCCTCGCGGCGACGGCCGCGAGCCTGCGCCTGCTCCCGCCCGGCGCGCTGCACCTGGAGCCCGCGGCCCTGGCCGCGCTGCTCCTGCGCCTGCCCGGCCAGGGGATCGCGGCCGGCGCCGACGTCGCGCGGCGCGCGCTCGACCCGCGCCTGCCGCTGCGCCCGGGGATCGTGTCGCTGCCGCTGCGCATCGCACCCGGCCCCGCGCGCGGCGCCTTCCGCGCGCTCGCGAGCCTCTTGCCGGGAACCGTGGCGGCCTCGCCCGCCGTCGGCGACGACGACCGGCTCGACGTCCATTGCCTCGACCTGGGCCAGCCCGTGGCGGCGCTGCTCGCAGCGGACGAGGAGCGGCTCGCGCGCGCGCTCGGGGTGCCCCTCGATGGCTGAGTTCCTCTCGGGCGCGGCCGCCTTCGTGCTCCTGATGGTGGCCGTGGGCCTCGTGCGCGTCGTGCGCGGCCCGACCGACGCGGACCGCATGATGGCGGCGCAGCTCCTCGGCAGCGGGGGGATCGCGGCGCTGCTCCTGGTGTCGGTCGCGAGCTCGACGCCGGCGGTCGTGGACATGGCGCTGCTCCTCGCGCTGGTCTCCGCCTTCGCGTCCGCGGCGCTCGCGAAGCACGCGCCGGAGGGCCGGTGAGCACGCTCGCCGCTGCCTTCACGGTCGTCGCGGTCTCGGCGGGAGCGTTCTTCTTCCTGGCCGGCAGCATCGGCCTCGTGCGCTTCCCCGACGCCGCGAGCCGCGTGCACGCGCTCACCAAGGCCGACAACCTCGGGCTCGGCCTGATCGTGCTCGGCCTCCTGCCCCACGCGGGCGGCGTGCTCGCGGGGGCGAAGCTGATCGCCGCCTGGCTGCTCGCCCAGCTCACCGCCACCGCCGTGGCCCAGCTCCTCGCCGCGACGGCGACCCGCAGCAGGCCGCGGTGAGCGCCGGGCTCGCCGTCGACCTCGGGCTCGCGCTCCTCGCCCTCGCGATGGCGGGCTGGGTGATCGCGGCGCGCACGGCGCGGGCCGCCGCGATCGGCTTCGTCGCCTACGGCTTCCTGCTGGGTCTCGGGTCGGTCCGCCTCGGGACGCTCGACGTGGCGCTCACCGAGGCGTCGATGGGGGGGCTCACGGGCCTCCTCCTGCTGGCGGCCGTCGGCCGGCTCGGAGCCGGCGGCGCCGGCGAGCGCGAGCGGCCCGGCGCCGGCCTGCGCGCCGCCGTCGCTGGCGCCTGCGCCCTCGTGTCGGCCGGGATCGCCTGGGTGGTACTGGCGCTCCCCGAGCCCGGCCCGTCGCTCGCGCCGCAGGCGGCGGCGGAGCTCCCGGGCCTCGGCCTCGGCAACCCTGTCACCGCGGCGCTGCTCGCCTACCGATCGCTCGACACCATGCTCGAGAAGGTGGTGGTGCTGGCGTCGCTGATCGGCGTCTGGTCGCTCGCGGCCGACCGCGGCTGGGGCGGCCGGCCCGGCGGCGTCCCGCCCGCGCGCCCCGATGACGCTCTCGTGTTCCTCGCCCGCGAGCTGCCCCCGATCGGCGTCGTGGTCGCCGTGTACCTGCTCTGGAACGGCTCGGACGAGCCGGGCGGGGCCTTCGCGGCGGCCGTCGTGCTCGCCGCGATGTGGCTGCTCGCGCGCATGGCGGGTCTCGTCGACGCTCCGCTGGTGTCGGCCCGCCGGCTGCGCGCCGTGCTCGTGGCGGGCCCGCTCGCCTTCTTCGCCGTGGGCCTCGCCGGCCCGCTCTGGGCCGGCGGCTTCCTCGCCTACCCCGACGGCCTCGCCAAGCCGATCATCGTCGCGGTCGAGGTCGCGATGACGCTCTCGGTGGCGGCGGCGCTCGCGCTGCTGGTCGAAGGGCCGCCGGCACGGGACGGCGCCCCGTGAGCGGCGCCACGGTCTTCGGGCTGTGCGGGGCCGCGCTGGTGGGCCTCGGGCTCTACGGCGTCGCCACCGGGCACGGGCCGCTGCGCAAGCTCCTCGCCTTCAACGTGCTGGGCGGCGGCGTGTTCCTGGTGCTCGCCGTGATCGCGCGGCGGGGCGCGGGCGCGGGCCTCGCCGCCGACCCGGTGCCGCAGGCGCTGATCATCACCGGCATCGTGGTCGCCTTCGCCTCGACCGCGCTCGCGGTGGCGCTGGTGCGGCGGCTCGCCGAGGTCGACGCGGCCGCCGCTCCCGGCTCCGGGGACGGGACCGGGACGGTGGAGCCGCCGGGCCCGCACCGGCCATGAGCCCCGCCCCCGCCGCGCCGCCCGGAGCCTTCCTCCTGCCGCTCGCGCTGGTGCTGCCCGCGATCGGGGTCGCGCTCGCCGCCCTGCTCGGCGGCCGGTACGCGCAGCGCGTCGCGCTCGGGACCGTCGCAGCCAGCCTCGGCCTCGCCGTGGCGATCGCCCGGGCCGTGTGGCGGGCGGGCGACGCGCTCGAGTATCTCGTGGGCGGCTGGGCACCTCCCCTCGGCATCACGCTGCGCGCCGACGGGCTCTCGGCGGCGATGCTCGTCACGAGCGCGCTCCTGATCGGCGCCGCCGCGCTCTACGGGCGCGCCGACTTCACGGGCCCGGCGCGCGGCGAGGCGCGCGCCCCGCTCGCCTTCTGGACGCTGCTGCTCACGGTCTGGACCGGCCTCACCGCCGCCTTCCTCGCCGGCGACCTCTTCAACCAGTTCGTGGCCCTCGAGCTGCTCACCTTCGGCGCCGTCCCGCTCGTGTCGCTCGGCGGCAGCGCCACGACGCTGCGGGCCGCGCTCCGTTACCTGCTCTTCGCCCTGATCGGCTCGGTGCTCTTCCTGCTCGGGGTGGGCCTCCTCTACGGCGCCTACGGGACGCTCGACCTGGCGCTGCTCGCCGGGCGCGTGCGGGTCGACCCCGCGGCACGGGTCGCAGCGGCGCTCATGACCGTGGGCCTGCTCGCGAAGGCGGCGCTCTTCCCGCTCCACCTGTGGCTCCCACCGGCGCACGCCGGCGCCCCACCGGCCGCGAGCGCCGTGCTCTCGGCGCTGGTCGTGAAGGCGCCCTTCTTCCTGGCCGTGCGGCTGTGGTTCGACGCGCTGCCGGGGCTCGCGACGCCCGCCGCGGAGCAGCTCCTCGGCGCGCTCGGCGCCGGCGCGATCGTGTTCGGCGGCGTGCTCGCCGTGCGCCAGGAGCGGCTCAAGCTGCTGGTCGCCTACTCGACCGTGGCGCAGATCGGGTACCTCTTCCTGGTGTTCCCGCTGGCGGCGGCCGGCCCGGCGGCTGTAACCGGCGGCCTCGTGCAGGCGATCGCCCACGCGCTGGCGAAGACCGCCATGTTCCTCGCGGTCGGCCTGCTCGCGCGCGGGCTTGGTCACGACCGCATCGACGGCCTGGCCGGCGCCGCCCGCGCGCTGCCCCTGAGCCTGCTCGCCTTCGGGCTCGGCGGGGTGTCGCTCGTCGGACTCCAGCCGAGCCTGCTGCGCCGCACCGCGCTCGAGACCGGGCAGTGGTGGTGGGTGGCGGCCATGCTGGCCGGCGGGGCCCTGACCGCGACCTACGTCGTCCGCGTCCTGACACACACCCGCAGCGCCAGCGGCGCGCCGGCCGAGCTGCACGCGCCGGTGGAGCGCTCCCGCGAGCTCCTGGCGCTCGCCCTGGCGCTCGCCGCCTTCGCCGTCCGGATGCTCCCGCTCGCGAGCCTGCTCCGGATCGGGCGGGGAGCCTGAGATGGCACCGGGGAGCAGCGCGTGATCCGGCGCATCGTCGCCGCCGCCGACGCGGTCGAGGCCCGGCTCGGGACCTGGCCGGTGGCGTGCGCGCTGCTGCTCGGCCTCCTGGTCCTGCTCGGCACGGCGCTGCTCGCCGGACCCTGACCCGGCGCCTTGCCGCCGGACCGGTGGGGTGCCATCGTGTCGCCGCCGCGGCCCCCCCCGGCGATCGTCGAGGAGCCGGTGAGCGACACCCCTGAGCACACGCGGCCGATCCGCCCGCCCTCCTACGTAGACGCGATCGCCCCGCTGGCGCTGCTGGTGGCGCTGATCGCCGGCGGCCTGTCGCTCTACGGGCTCGACGCGCTCGGCGGGCCGATCCCGGCTGCGCTCGTCGTGTGCGCGATGGCGACCGGCGTCATCGTCCTGCGCAACGGCCACACCTGGGGCGAGGTCGAGGACGCGATCAAGCGGGCGGTCGGCTCGGTGACGAGCGCGATCTTCATCCTGCTCGCGGTCGGCGCCCTGATCGGCACCTGGAACCTCTCCGGCACGATCCCGACGCTCGTCTCCTACGGGATCCGCTGGATCGACCCGGACTTCTACTACGTCTCGACGGCGGTGATCTGCGCGCTCACCTCGCTGAGCATCGGGAGCTCGTGGACGACGGCGGGCACGGTCGGGGTGGGCCTGGTCGGGATCGCGTCGCTGCTCGGCGTCTCCCCGGCGATCACCGCGGGCGCCGTGATCTCGGGCTCGTACCTCGGCGACAAGGTCTCTCCCCTCTCGGAGACCACCGTCCTGGCCTCCCAGCTCGCGGGCGCCGACCTCTACACCCACATCCGGGCCCAGGTCTGGACGTCGGTGCCGGCGTTCCTGATCGGCGCGCTCGTGTTGGCGATCCTCGGGCTGAGCGGCGAGGGCGTGCTGCCCGACGAAGCGGCGGCCTCGGCGGACCTCACCAAGCTCGACCAGCTCTACTGGATCTCGCTCTGGAACCTGCTGCCGCTCCTGGCGCTGCTCGGGATGTCGCTCAAGAAGTCGCCCTCGGCGCTCGCCATCCTGGCCGCATCGCTCTTCGCGGGCGTGCAGGGGATCCTGACCCAGCCCGAGGTCTTCCAGCGCTTCGTCGCCGACCCGGAGCTCGCGACGCCGCTCGTCTACCTGAAGGGCATCTGGTCGGCGATGGCGACCGGCTTCGAGGCCAACTCGGGGCTCGCGGACGTCGACCGGCTGCTCTCGCGCGGCGGGATGGACAGCATGCTCGGGACGATCTGGCTGATCCTCGGCGCCGTCACCTTCGGCACCCTGCTCCAGGAGTTCGGCCTGATCGGGAAGCTCGTGGACCCCCTGATCGCGCGCGCGAAGAGCGACGGGCGGCTGTTCGCGACGACCGCCGGCATGGCGCTCGGCTTGAACGTCGTGGCGGCCGACCAGTACATCGCGCTGGTGCTGCCGGTGAAGACCTTCAAGAAGGTGTTCGCCGAGCGCGGCTTCGCGCCCCAGGTGCTGTCGCGGGCGGCGGCCGACGCCGGCACGGTCACCTCCCCGCTGGTGCCCTGGAACTCGTGCGGCGCCTTCATGGCGGCGGTGCTGGGCGTGCCGACCCTGCTCTACCTGCCCTTCTGCTTCTTCAACATCCTGAGCCCGATCCTGACCGTGCTCTACGGAGCGACCGGCTTCCAGGTCGCACGGGCTCGTCCACCGGGGGGAACCGACCGATGACGACGATCCCGCTTCGACTCGTGCCGGCCCTGCTGCCTGCGCTGCTCGCCGCACTCGCCTTCGCGGCGCCCGCCGCGGCCGAGGACCCGCGCGTGGACGCGCTGATCGAGCGCCTGGAGAAGCAGGACGCCGAGATCCGGTCCCTCCGCCAGGAGGTGCAGGAGCTGCGCGAGAGCGCCGCCCCCGTGCACCACGCGGAGCACCCGGAGTACCGCCGCGAGGACGGCCAGTACCCGGTCACCGACTACGACGCGCCGCGCATCCGGATCGACATCGCCGGGCAGGTCAACCAGGCCTTCAGCTTCGCCGCCGACGGCAAGGACGCGAAGGGCTACTTCGTCGACAACGACGCCTCGAACAGCCGGCTGCGCTTCGCGGGTGTCAGCACCTTCGCGGAGGGCCCGCAGGTGGGCTCGACGCTCGAGGTGGCCTTCAGCCCGAACAACTCCTTCGACGTGAGCCAGGAGAACGAGCGCGCCGGCAACTTCATCTCGATGCGGCGCGCCGAGCTGTGGGCGCGCGACGACCGCTTCGGCCGCGTGATGTTCGGGCACGGCTCGGCGGCGACCGACAACGTCGCGGAGTTCGACCTCTCGCTGGTGAGCGGCCCGATCATGACCTCGGGCGTCGAGTTCATCGCCGGCGGCCTCCTGTTCTCGGACGGCCACGACTTCACCGGGACCCGGATCGAGGACGCCTTCTTCAACTTCGACGGCGAGCGGATGGGCCGCGTCCGCTACGACTCGCCGATGTTCGGCCCGGCGCAGCTCTCGATCTCGGCCGGCTCCGACCAGCGCTACGACGCCGCCCTCACCTTCGGCGGCGACTACGACCACTGGAGCGGTGTCGACCTGCCGGGCTTCACGGCGCTCGGCGGGGTCGGCATCTCGCGCCCGAACAGCGGCAGCGAGGACTACCGCATCGCCGGCTCGGGCTCGCTGCTCCACGACGCGAGCGGCGTGAGCCTCACCGTCTCGAGCGGCTACGACGGCGGCGCCGACGGCGACACGCCCTACAGCGTGTACGGCAAGCTCGGCTGGGACACGCGCCTCTTCCCGTTCGGCCCGATCGGCTTCGGCGTCGACTACGACTGGAACGAGAACCTCGCCGCCGAGGGGGACCAGAGCCAGTCGGTCGGCATCGCCGCGGTGCAGGTGCTCGAGAACTGGGGCATCGAGCTCTACTCGCAGCTCCGCTGGTACACCGTCGACACCGACCAGGACCCGAGCCTCGACGACATCTGGCTGGGCACGCTCGGCACGAGGGTGCGCTTCTGATGCGCGCGTGCGCCGCCGCGGCCGCCGTCGCGGCGCTCGCGCTGCTCGCCGGCTGCGCGGGCCCGGCGCCCGCGCCGAAGGACGAGGGCGCGGGGAAGGTCAGCTACAACCGCCGCGAGCTCGAGTCGCGCCCGGGCCTGCTCACCGGCAAGGACGGCGTCTGGACGATCTACCGCAGCGACGGCCCGCCGCCGCCGCCCCCGCCCGCCCGCCCGACGACGCTCTCGTGCGAGCGCGGGCACGTCTGCGACCCGCCCGCGCCGGAGCGCTGAGCCTTCCAGCCCCCGCGGGCCCCGGTATCCTCCGCGCGTCCTCCGCCCGAGGTCCCGCGTGTCGGCTCCCGAGCACGCCCAAGACGACGAACCCGGAGCCGGCGAGCCCGACCCCGTGGTGCGCGCGTACCTGGGCGGCATCGACCGCACGTTGATCGCGAAGAACCTGCGGCTCACGCCCGAGCAGCGCCTGCTCCAGCTCATGGCACTCCAGCGGATGGCCGCCGAGCTTCGCCGGGCGGGCCGCGAGGGGTCACGATGGAGCTGTTCGGCGTGCGCTGACCGGTCCTCGGCCCCGACAAGCTGATCGAGGTCGAGCGCGCCGCGGGCCGGCCCAAGGACCTCGAGGTGCTGGCCGAGCTCGTTGCGATCCGCGAGAGCCGGCCCTGATCCCGGCGGGACCGGCCCGCCCTGCTCAGCGCGTCGTCGGCACGAGCGGCTGGGCCGTGGTGTCGTAGTAGGGGATCAGCTGGTTCATCACGGCGCGCGCCGCGTCCGCCTTCTCGCGCACCTCGGCGCCGCTGAACACGCGCCGCGCGTTGTCCTGGGCGACGCGGATCGTCTCCATCATGCTCTGGAAGCTCGGCAGGGTCTCGTCGTGGCCGGCGCCGCCCTGGAGCATGCGCGAGAGCGAGCGCGCCTCGCTGCGCAGCGAGCGGAGCTGCTGCTGGAGGCGGAAGAAGCTGTTCGCCTGGCCCTGCCCGACGGTCGGGCGCGGCTGGCGGCGGAAGGTCTGCCAGAGGTCGTTGGTGGTCGTCTCGAGCTGCTTGCCGAGCTCGGCGACCTTGGCCTGGTCCCAGGCCTGCGCGGGCGCGGCCTGGGCGGCGGGTGCGGCCAGCGCGAGGACCGAGACGGCGACGAGGGCGCAGCGGACGGCAGGCATTCCTGGATCCTCCTCGGGATGGGGCCGGCACCGACCCGGCGCCGTTGTACCCGCTCGCACGCTCGGGTGTCAACGGGAACCGCCACCCGGGTCGAGATCCCCTCCCCCACGCGCCGGCTCGGGATCGCCGGCTCGCGCCGGCTCGGGACCGCCGGCTGGCGCCGGCTCGGGACCGCCGTCTGGCGCGGGCTCGAGACCGCCGGCCAGGGCCGGCTCGAGACCGCCGGCTAGCGCCGGCTCGAGCCACGACCAGAGCGTGTCCTTCACGACCACGAGCGCTGGGCTCGGGAGCCGCTCGGCGCGGCCCAGCGCCGGCGCTGCATCGACCCCTTCGCCCAGCTCGCCCACGTAGATCTCGCCGTCCGTGAAGAAGGGGTCGCCGCCGCCGTTGCGGCCCGCGAGCGTGGGACCCATGCCGCCGACGGCGAAGATCCGCACCAGCCTTCCGGCGGCGTCGAGGTCGCCGACGACGCGATCGCGCTCGGCATCGAGGTCGGGGGCGATCCGGTGCGTCACCTGGCCGGTCCTGCGGCTCAGCTCGACGCCGCGGTCGAAGGACGCCGCGCCCACCCAGACGGGGCGAGCGCCGTCGCCGTGGATCGGCGAGCGCCAGAAGCGGACGTGATGGCGCTCGCGGGCGCTGCGCCCCACCTCGCGCTCGAAGGCCAGGTCCTCGCGACGGCCCCAGAGCAGGAGCGGGCTCACCGGCGCGTCACGGTCGGGGCGGTCGAGCAGCACGCTCTCGGTGATGCGGGCGCCGCTGCGCAGGGTCACCGGCACCGCGGCGCTCCAGCCGGCGGCGGCGAACGCGCTCCGCACCTGCGCCTCGTCACCGATCAATGCCACGTTCAGGGGATCGCCCGGCAGGCCGTCGGGCGTGAGCGTGCGCACGGGCAGGGTCGCCATCGCGGGCAGGTGCTCGTGGTGCCGCCAGGCGCGCGGCAGGAGCACGTAGGCGAGGAGCCCATAGGCGGCGAGCAGCAGCAGGGCGCCTCGGGCGATCCGGCGGCGGGTCATGACCCGCCCGGGATCGCCGGCTCTCGCCAGCCCGGGATCGCCGGCTCTCGCCGGCTCAGCCCGCGCCACCCGCGCCGAGCCGTGCCGCCGGCTTCGGGCGCTGCTTCGCCCAGCGCGCGGGCCCCGCGAGCGGCGTCACCCGCTTCGGCTCGAGGCTCGGCGGGTCCAGCGCCGGGTCCTCGAAGACGCGCAGGATCCCGTAGGTGGTGCTGCGCTCGGCCGGCGTGCGGCCCATCTCGCGGATCAGGCGGCGCATCTCCTCGGCGGGCAGGTTCTCGCCGTGGTCGGCGCCCGACTCCCGGCTGATCGACTCCTCCATGAGCGTGCCGCCGAAGTCGTTGGCGCCCGAGACGAGCGCGAGCTGCGCGAGCTTGGTCCCCATCTTGACCCACGACATCTGCACGTTCGGGATCCAGGGCCGCAGGAACAGGCGCGACACCGCGACGAGGCGCACGTCCTCGGGTGCCGAGGAGCCCGGGCGCGCGCCGAGGTGGTTGTAGAGCCGGTTGCGCTGGTGGATGAAGCCGAGCGGCACGAACTCGGTGAAGCCGCCCGTGCGCTTCTGGAGCTCGCGGACCAGGCCCAGGTGCGCCGCCACGTGGCGGAGCTCCTCGACGTGGCCGTACATCACGGTCGCCGTCGAGCGCAGCCCCACCCGGTGGGCCGCCTCCACGATCTCGACCCAGCGCGCGGTCCCGAGCTTCTTCGGCTCGATCACCGCGCGCACGCCGTCGTCGAGGATCTCGGCGGCGGTGCCGGGGATCGTGCCGAGGCCGGCGTCCCGCAGCCAGCGCAGGTAGTCCTCGAGCGCCATCCCGCTCTTGCGGTGCCCGTGGTCGATCTCCTCGGGCGAGAAGGCGTGGATGTGCACGTCCGGGAAGGCGGCCTTCAGCGTGGTCAGGATCTCGTGGTAGTGGCGGTGGTCCTTGTGGGGATGGATGCCGCCCTGGATGCAGAACTCGGTCGCGCCGCGCGCCACGGCGTCGCGGCCCTTCTCGACGAGCTTCTCCATCGGGTGGTCGTAGGCGTCGGCGTCGTCCAGGTGCCGCGAGAAGCCGCAGTAGCTGCAGCCCACGTAGCAGACGTTCGTGAAGTTCATGTTCCGGCACACGACGTAGGTGACGAGGTCGCCCTTGTCGGCGCGGCGCGCGACGTCGGCGGCCATCATCGTCGCGACTAGGTCGGCGCCCTGCGCGCCGAGCAGCAGCTCGGCGTCGGCGACCGTGAGCTCGCGCTCGCCGAGCGCGCGGTCGAGCACGGCGGCTACCGGCTTGCTAATGGCGCCGAGCAGACGATCGAGGCTCATCTCCGATGCTCCAGAAGGCTCATGCCGCCTCCTCCGCGAGGTTTCGACGTGGAAGTGCGTAGCCCTCCGCGTCGGCCAGGGCGAGGCACCGGGCGCGCAGCGCGGGGTCGAGCCAACCGGGTCCGCCGAGCAGGTGCTCCGGGTACACCGGCAGCCGCTCGCGCAGCCGGAAGCCCGCCGCCGTGGTGCGCGCGCGCAGGGCCGCGAGCTTCGGCCAGGGCGCCTCGGGGTTGATGAAGTCGATCGTGACGGGTGAGACTCCGCCCCAGTCGTCGACCCCGGCGCGCAGGAGCCGCTCGAGCAGCGCGTCGCTCGCCAGGTTGGGGGGCGCCTGCACGTGCACCCGCGGGCCCAGGATCAGGCGCGCGAGCGCCACCCAGCCGACCACGTCGTCGTCGGCGGGCGACGGCCGCCCCCGCATCTTGGTGTCGTCCTTCGCGTGGAAGGGCTGGAGGATCGCCTCCTGCACGTGCCCGTACTCGTCGGCGAGCGCGCGGATCGCGAGGAGCGCGTCCACCCGCTCGTCGGTCGTCTCGCCGATCCCGAGCAGGATCCCGCTCGTGAACGGGATCCGCAGCTCGCCGGCCTCGCGGTGCATGCGCAGGCGCAGGGCCGGGTGCTTGTCGGGTGCCGCGTGGTGCGCGCCGCCGCGCCCCATGAGCCGCTCGCTCGTGGTCTCGAGCATGAGGCCCAGCGACGCGTTCCACGGCCGCAGCGCCGCCATCTGCTCGCGGGTGAGCAGGCCCGCGTTCGTGTGGGGCAGGAGCCCGTGCGCCACCGCCTCGCGGCAGGCATCGACGAGGTAGTCCGCCGTCGCGCCGTAGCCGCGCGCGGCGAGCCACGCCGCGTGCGACGCGAACGCCCGCTCCGGCTTGTCGCCGAGGCAGAAGAGCGCCTCGACGCAGCCCGCGGCGCGGGCGCCGTCGCAGGCCGCCGCCACCTCGGCGAGCGTGTAGGTCTTCGCGCCGGGGTCGGAGGGCCGCTTGGCGAAGGTGCAGTAGGTGCAGCGGTCGCGGCACAGGTTCGTGAGCGGCAGGAAGACGTTCGGCGAGACCGTGACGGCGTCGCCGAGCCAGCGCCGCTTCGCCTCGAGGGCGGCCTCGGCGACGGCGTCGCGCAGGACCGCGTCGGCGAGCAGGCGGCGCCCGATCCGCTCGGCCGGCCCGCGCTCGAGCCGGCCGGCCTCGACGGCGTCGCGGACCAGGCGCTCGGCCTCGCGCAGCGGGAGGGAGGAGTCGTCCGCGGGCAGGGGCACCGGCGAGAACCTCGCGGAAGGGGGCGCTGCCCGGACGGTAGCACCGGGGGGTGCGGGCGCCGTCGCCGGCTAGCCGGCGTCCTCGACCCCGGCCCAGCTCCGGAGCTGCACCGGGTCCTGCTCCCACAGCCAGTCGCCCGGCTCGACGCCGGCCGGCAGGCGTTCCTTCACGGCGCGCAGGAGCCCCGTCAGCACCGCCACCATGCGCTCGCCCGGGACCCGCGCGTAGAGCGTGCGCGCGATGCGGTCGCCGCGCTTGCTGCCGCCCACCAGGACGACGTGGTCGTTCTTGCCGTAGCCGAAGATCCCGATCTCCGCCGACGGCGGCCGCGCGCAGTTGTTGGGGCAGCCCGTCATGCGGATCTCGACCGGCACGTCGCCGACCCCGGCCGCCTCGAGCTGCTCGAGCCAGCGCGGGAGGATGGTCTCGGCCTCGGTCATCGCGAGCCCGCAGGTGGGCTTCGCCGGACACGCGATCGCGCGGCTGCGCAGCGCCGACACCGTCTCGGGGCGCGGCACGCCGTGGGCGTCGAGGATGCGCAGCAGCTCCTCGTGGTCGCGGATGCCGCACAGGAGGAGGTTCTGGTGCGGGGTGATCCGCACGCGCAGCCCGAGCGCTTCGACCGCGACGCGGATCCCCTTGCGCAGCTCGGAGCGGATCCGGCCGCTGTCCACGGGGATCCCGTAGCAGCCGCTGCCGTCCCGGGCCTCGCGCCAGCCGTGGAAGAGCTGGCCCGGCGCGAGCGGGCGCGGCTCGGCGTCGGCGAGCGCGAGGGCGAAGCGCTCGCGCAGGAGCCGCTTCACCTCGGGCAGGCCGACGCGGCGGATCGTGTACTTCCAGCGCGCCTGGCGGCGGTCGCGGCGCTCGCCCTTGTCGCGCTGCAGGATCGCGATCGCGCGCGCGGCGGCCACCACCTGCTCGCGCGGAACCTGCCCGAGGTAGAGCCCGTAGAGCGGCGCGGTGGTCGGGTTGTTGTGGGTCTGGCCCATGCCGCCGCCCGACCACAGGTCCCAGAGCGAGCCGTCGTCGGCGGCGGGCACGAAGCCGACGTCGTTCGCGCGCACGTCGATCGAGTTGTCGAGCGGGTGGGCGATCCCGACCTTGAACTTGCGCGGCAGGTAGTGGGCGCCGTAGAGGGGCTCGTCGCTGT
This sequence comes from Deltaproteobacteria bacterium, assembly GCA_035063765.1. Taxonomy (NCBI): domain Bacteria; kingdom Pseudomonadati; phylum Myxococcota; class Myxococcia; species Deltaproteobacteria bacterium. The sequence continues at coordinate 20,787 of JAPSFT010000008.1, read as the reverse complement.
TCAGCGGCGCGATCGTGCGGCCCTCGTCGTCGGTGGACCAGACCTGGAAGTAGGCGCTGCTGCGGGGTGCCAGCTCCTGGGCGATCTCGTAGGCGAGCTCGCGCCCGCGCACCTCGGGGCCGAAGAGGCCGTCGGCGGGCGAGGTCATCACGTTGCGGTTCACGTCGCCGCAGGCCGAGAGCGTCGCGTCCTTGCGGTAGTGGCGGGAGAGGTGGCGGATCAGGGGCGCGAGCTTGGGCCCGTAGACCTGGTGGAACTGGATCGACTGGCGCGAGGTGAGCCGGATCGTGCCGTTGCCGAAGCGGTCCGCGGCCTCGTCGATCGCCGCCCACTGCGCGGCCAGGAGCTCGCCGCCCGCCGGGCACTTGATGCGCGCCATGAAGATGTGGTCGCCGGTCTTGCGGCCGCGCTCGCCGCGCTCCTGCTGCTTGTAGATCCCGAAGAACTTCGAGAGCTCCTTGGCCTCGCCGCCGATCGTCTCGCGCTCGCCGCGCGTGAGCTGGTCCACCTCCTCGGCGAAGGCGTGCTTCGACGTCCCGTCGCTCGCGAAGAACAGGCCCTGACTCTCGAGCTTGATGCGCTCGTTCTTCGACATCTCCTCGAGCGGCGAGCTCTCGAGGGTGACGGCGGGCTTGTCGGTCGGGGTCCAGCTACGACTGCCGTCGCTCGCGCTGCCGTCGTTCATGGGCGGGGCTTTCCTCAGGATGGGAGGCCGGGAACGCGAAAGGCACGGTAGCGGAGGCGGGAATCGATCACCATTTACACGGTGCTTGACTAAGAAATACCGCCTTCCCGGAGATCCTCCCGCGTCCGGCGCAGCCGGATCCCGGCGTAGTCGAGCACGCCGGCGATCGGCTTCGGCTTGCGCACGGTGACGGTCACGGCCGCGCAGTCGAACTTCTCGAGCACCGCGCGCGCGATCCGCTCCCCGAGCGCCTCGACGAGCTTGTGCTCCTGGCTCCCGGCCACGTCCTCCACGACCTCGAAGATGCGCTTGTAGTGGAGCGTGTGGCGGATGCGGTCGCTGCGGCCGGCGGGACGCAGCGGGAACTCGACCTCGAGGTCGAGCGTCACGGGCCGGCGCATGCGCCGCTCGGCGGCCGTCACGCCGAGCGCGGCGGGGACCTGGATGCCCTCGAGCAGGATCACGTCCGGCCGCTCGGTGCCGCGCGTGCGCTCGGGCACGGCTCAGCCTCCGATCTGCGACATCGTCCGCGCGGGCTTCACGAAGAGCCCGTCGGTGATGTGGTGCTTGAGCTCCTTGGTCGCGACCGCGGCGGCGAGCCGGCGCGCCAGCTCCTCGTCCGACGCGCCCGCCCGCAGCGGGCCGAGCAGGTCGTGCTCGCGCAGCGAGAACAGGCAGGTGCGGAGCTTGCCGTCGGCGGTGAGCCGGATCCGGTTGCAGGTGGCGCAGAAGGGCGCGCTCACCGAGTCGATGAAGCCCATGCGGCCCGGGGCGCCGTCGGCGAAGACCCAGTCCCGGCTCGGCGCGTGGGGATCCTGGTCCGGCGCGGGCGCGAGCGGGAAGACCGCCGCGACCCGCTCGCGCAGCTCGCGCCCGGGCACCAGCCGGTCCTCGCTCCAGCGCCGCCCGTGCTCGAGGGGCATGAACTCGATGAAGCGCACCTCGAAGGCGCGCTCGCGGGCGAGGCGCGCGAAGGCGACCGCCTCGCCCTCGTTGACGCCGCGGAGCACGACGCAGTTGACGCGGATCGGGCGGAGCCCCGCCGCCTCGGCGGCGTCGATCCCGGCCAGCACGGCCGGCAGGAGGTCGCGCTGGGCGAGCTTCGCGAAGGTCGCGCGGTCGAGCGAGTCGAGGCTCACGTTGACGCGCGCGAGGCCGGCGGCGCGCAGCTCGCCGGCGAGGCGCGGCAGCTCGGTGCCGTTGGTGGTGAGCGCGAGGTCCTCGAGGCCCGGGATTGCCGCCAGCTCCGCGACGAGGCTCGGCAGGTTCTTGCGCAGGAGCGGCTCGCCGCCCGTGATGCGCACCTTGCGCACGCCGCCGGCCACCGCCACGCGCGCGATCCGCGCCAGCTCCTCGAGCGTCGCGAGCCGCCCCCGCGGCAGCCACTCGATGTCCTCGTCGGGGATGCAGTAGACGCAGCGGAAGTTGCAGCGGTCGGTGACCGAGATGCGCAGGCTCTCGATGCGGCGGGCCCAGCCGTCGACGAGGGCGGGGGCTTCCCGGGGCAGGGGAGGGACGGGGGCCATGCGGGCGGAGGGTAGCCGCCCGCCCGCCTCACGCGACGACCGCCACGGCCTTGACCTGCGCGTACACCGCAGCGCCCTCGCGGATCCCGAGCTGCTCGAGCGAGAGCCGGCTCACGCGCGCCAGGAGGCGCGTCTCGCCGGCGGCCACCACGACGACCGGCCGCGGCGTGCGCGCGCCGCGCACCTCGACGACCCGCGCGGGCAGGACGTTCAGGATGCTGCTGCGCCGGGGCGGCTCGAGCGCGAGGCTCACGTCCCGGGCCAGCACCTCGAGCCGCCGCCGCTCGCCCGGCACGAGGCAGCCCGGGACCGCGAAGACGCCGCCCGCGAAGGCCAGGGTCGAGAGCTCGTGCCCGGCGTCGACGGCGGTGACCTCCCCCTCGACCACGGCGCCGAGCGCGTCCTCGCCGCCGAGCTCCGGGCGCAGCGCCATCTCGCGCACGGGCCCCGCGCCCGCCACCCGGCCGGCGTCGAGGAGGACGACCTGGTCCGCGAGCTGCAAGGCCTCGCTGCGCGCGTGGGTCACGTAGAGGACGGGAATCGGCGCGTGCGCCAGCACCCGGCGCAGGAGGGCCAGGATCTCGGCCCGCGCCGCGACGTCGAGCGAGGCGAGCGGCTCGTCGAGCAGCAGGAGGCGCGGCGCGGCGAGCAGCGCCCGGGCGATCGCCACGCGCTGGCGCTCGCCCCCGGAGAGGCTCTCCGGCCTCCGCTCGAGGAGCGGCTCGACACCGATCCGTGCCGCCAGCCCGGCCAGTGCGGGCGCCTCGCCCCGCGCGCGCCGGCGCGCGAAGTCCAGGTTCGCACGCACGCTGAGGTGCGGGAAGAGGTTGCTGTCCTGGAAGACGAGCGCCGCGCGGCGCCGGTGCGGCGGCAGCGCCCTGCCGCGCGCCGAGTCGAGCCAGACCTCCCCGCCGACCACGATGCGCCCGCGCGCCGCCGGCTCGAGGCCCGCCAGGCAGCGCAGCAGGGTCGACTTGCCCGAGCCCGAGGGCCCGAAGAGCGCCGTGACGCCCGGCCCCGCCAGCGCGAGCTCGGCGTCGAGCCCGAAGCCGCCGCGCTCGAGCGTGACGCGGGCCTCGACGGCGCCCGTCACGCCCGCGACCAGGCGCCGGCCCTCCGCGCCGTCGCGTAGACCACGAGCAGCACCCCGAACGACACCGCGAGCAGCAGCGCCGAGAGCCGGTGCGCGGCCGCGTAGTCGAGCGTCTCGACGTGGTCGTAGATCGCGATCGACACGACCCGCGTGGCGCCGGGGATGTTGCCGCCGATCATCAGCACGACCCCGAACTCGCCGAGCGTGTGCGCGAAGCCGAGCACCGCCGCGACCAGGAAGCCGCGCCGCGCGAGCGGGAGCGCGACGGTGAGGAAGCGGTCGAGCGGGCCGGCGCCGAGCGTCGCGGCGGCGTCGAGCGCGCGGTCGCCGATCTCCTCGAAGACGGCCTGGAGCGGCTGCACCACGAAGGGGAGCGAGTAGACGACGGAGCCCACCACGAGCCCCGGGAAGGTGAAGACCAGCGGGGGCAGGCCGAGCCAGGCGCCGAGCGCGCCGAACGGGCCGCGGGGGCCGAGCGCCAGGAGGAGGTAGAAGCCGAGCACCGTGGGCGGGAGCACGAGCGGGAGCGCGACGAGCGCCTCGACGACTCCCTTCCCGCGCCAGCGCGTGCGCGCGAGCCACCACGCGAAGGGCGTGCCGAGCACGAGCAGGACCGCGGTCGAGACGGCGGCCAGCTCGAGCGTGAGCCGAAGGGCCGCGAGGTCGGCCGTCATGGGGCAGGCGGGGCAGGCGAAGCGAGCGGCGCGGGCGGGGCGGGCGGGCCAGGCGGGGCGAGCGGCGCGGGCAGAGCGGCCGGCGCGGGCGAAGCGGGCGGGAGCGCGTAGCCGGCGGCCGCGATCGTCCGGCGTGCGGCGTCGCTGCGCAGGAACCCGAGGAAGGCGCGCGCGGCGCCGTCGTCCCGGCCGGGCCCGAGGAGCACGGCCTGCTGCTCGAGCGGCGCGTGGTGGTCGGCCGGCACGAGCCAGCGCGAGCCGCCCGCCCCCGCGACCTGCGAGAGCGCGACGAAGCCGAGCTCCGCGTTGCCGGTGGCGACGAACTGGTAGGTCTGGCCGATGTCCTCGCCCCGCACGAGACGCGGCTGGAGGGCGTCCCAGAGGCCGAGCCCTCGCAGCGTGTCGAGCGCCGCGGCGCCGTAGGGCGCCAGCTCGGGGTTCGCGATCGCGAGATGCCGGAAGTCCCCCCGCAGCGCACTCGCGCCCTCGACGCGCCCGGCGTCGGGGCTCCAGAGCACGAGCTGGCCGAGCGCGTAGGGGAAGCGCGTGCCCGCGATCGCCTGGCCTCCCGCCTCGAGCCGGGCCGGGCGCTCGGCGTCGGCCGCGAGGAGGACCTCGTAGGGCGCGCCGTTCACGATCTGCGCGTAGAGCTTCCCGGTCGAGCCCTCGCTCACCACGACCGTGTCGTCTTGCTCCCGCGCGAAGGCCGCGCCGAGCGCCCGGGCGGTCGCGGCGAAGTTCGTCGCGACCGCGACGTGGACCTCGCCGGCGCGCGCCGCCGGAGCGGTGGCGAGCGCCGCGAGCAGGAGCGCGCGCGCGGCGCGCTCCCCCATCAGGCGTCCTCCCGGAACACCATGACCTCGGTCGACTTCACGAGCGCCGCCACCCGGTCGCCCTTGCGGAGCCCCATCTCCTCGGCGCTGTCGCGGGTGATGACGGCGTCCACGAGGTGGCGGCCCACCCGGATCGTCACCTGCGCCACCACGTCGCCGAGCTTCACCCGCACGACCGTCCCGGGCAGCCGGTTGCGGGCGCTGATCCGGACCTCGCTCATCGCTTCCTCCGGCCGGCGGCGCGCCCGTGCTCGGGCGCGGCCGGCGTGCCTGCCGCGAGCTGCTCGGCGGCCCGCCGCAGGAGCGCGCTCGGCTCGACGGCGAGCACCAGCGGGCGGGCCGCCTCGAGCACGAGCTCCGCCGCGCCGAGCGCGGCGGCGCGGATCAGCGCGGCGCGCTCGAGGTGCAGGCGCGCGGCCGCGGCGTCGAGCCGGCCGAGCTCCTCGCGGGACAGGCGCAGGGTGATCTGGGGCCGCACCACGCCGGGAGCCTAGCCAGCCGTTACGTGAATAGTCAATGGATATCTATGCTGTCGATGGATCCAAACGGCCGGACCCGGGCCGCCCACCCGGCCGGCGGCCCGGGCGGCCGGCCCCGCTTGACGGCGCCCGCACCACCCCGGACCCTGCGCCCGATGCCGGGCTCCTTCGACGACGTCGTCGCGCGCGAGGCGCGCGTCTTCCTGCCGGTCGTGAAGCGCCTGCCGGTGGCCCTCGTCGAGGGCCACGGCTCGCGGGTGCGCGACGTCGCCGGCCGCGAGTACGTGGACCTGACCGGCGGCTGGGGCGTGGTCGCGATCGGGCACTCGCACCCGGCGCTGGTCCGCACGATCGCGGCGCAGGCCGGGCGCCTGATGCAGACCACGAACCTCTTCTACACGCTCCCCCAGCTCGACCTCGCCGAGCGGCTCCTCGGCCACGCCCCGGCCGGGATCACGCGCGCCTTCTTCGTGAGCTCGGGCGCCGAGGCGATGGACGGCGCGCTCAAGCTCGCGCACCGCGCGACGGGACGCAGCAAGTTCGTCTCGACGCTCGGGAGCTTCCACGGCCGCACGATCGGCGCGCTCGCGATCATCGGCCAGGAGAAGCACCGCACCCGCTACCAGCCGATCCTCGCCGAAGGCTGCTTCACGCCCTTCGGCGACCTCGACGCCGCACGCCGCGCGATCGACGAGGGCACCGCCGCCTTCGTGGTCGAGCCGGTGCAGGGCGAGGGCGGCGTCCACCCGGCGCCGCCCGGCTACCTGGCCGGCCTGCGCGAGCTCACCCGCGCGGCCGGCGCGCTCCTGATCCTCGACGAGATCCAGACGGGCATCGGCCGCACGGGACGCTGGCTGGCGCTCGAGCACGACGCCGTGATCCCCGACGTGATCACGCTCGGCAAGGGGCTGGGCGGCGGCTTTCCGCTGGCGGCCTTCGTGTGCAGCGAGGAGGTCGCCAAGACCGTCGCGCTCGGCGACCACGGCGGCACCTACGCCGGCAACCCCCTCGCCTGCGCGGCGGGCGACACGGTCCTGCGTGTGATCGAGGAGGAGCGCCTCGTCGAGCGCGCGGCCGAGCTCGGCGCGCGCACGCTCGCGCGCCTGCACGCCTTCGCGCAGGCCCATCCGGAGCGGGCCGCGAACGCGCGCGGCCGCGGCCTCCTCCTCGGCCTCGACCTGCGCGACGCCGACGCCGCCGCGACCCTCCCGCTCCGTGCCCTCGAGCGCGGCGTCCTCGTCAACGTCACGGCGGGCACCGTCCTGCGCCTCTTCCCGGCGCTCGACATCCCCGAGGACGAGCTCTTCGGCTCGCTCGACGCCGTGCTCGAGCTGGTGAAGGGCTGAGCGGCAGGGCCCGGCGCCGGCGGCGTCAGGCCCACGCGGTGCGAGCGCCCGGGCCTGGCTCGCCGGGCGGAACCGCCACGTCTCCCGAGCGATAGCGGGCGAGCGGCGGGGCGCCGGGCCGCACGCCGAGCTCGAAGACGAGATGGCCGGGCGCCCGGCCCCGGACCCGCATGCGGCGCGCGTGCAGGCAGCGCTGGTGGTGGAAGGCGCAGAGGGTGATGCGGTTCTCCGGCGCGTGGGAGCCGCCGGCCGAGCGGAACCGGACGTGGTGATCGTGCAGGTTGCGCCGCGACGAGCAGCCCGGCACGGCGCAGCGCCAGCCGTCGCGCTCGATCACGGGGTCGAGCCGGGGGGCGGCGGGCTCGCGCAGGCTCCAGGCGGCCAGCGCGCGGCCGAGCAGCACGCCGAAGACCTCGCCGTCGAACACCGGGCGGCCCCGCTCGCGCTCGAGCCGGGCCCGCAGCGTCTCGCGCACGGCCCCGAAGAGGAGGGCCACGTCGCGCGGCAGCCGCCAGCGGAGCCGCTCGCTGGCCTCGAGGTCGAGGTCGGGCGCACACAGCTGCTGCTCGCCCGCCGGGATCGCATCCCGGGTCCGCTCGGGATGGAACTTGCAGAGCTGCCAGGCGAAGTGATGCCCCGCGCGCAGCAGAAGTGCGCGCTCGACGTCCATCTCGAGCCGGCGCACGGTCACGCGCTCGGCCCACGCCACCCAGTGCGGGCGCCATTCGCCGTCCAGGTCGAGGAGGAGCAGGGGGAGCAGGCACTGCGCCTTCGCCCACGAGAGCCGGCCGCTGCGGAAGGCCGCGCGCAGCTCCGGGCAGACGTCGCCGGCACGCTCGATGCGCAGCAGCGCGCGCGCCTTGCTGGCCGACATCCCGAGCTGCTCGGCGGCGTAGCTCGCGAGAGGCTGCCAGGCGCGCTCCCATTCGTAGTCGGCCGAGGTCACGACGCGCAGGAGCGGCGCGATCGCTGCGTCGAGGGTCTGCTCGAGCTGCACGGCCCGGCGCAGGCGCCGGTCCAGCTCGAAGGGATCGGCCTCGCCGAGGCCGGTGGCGAGCGCGGCCACCGCGGCGCGCAGGGCGGCCGCAGGAGCGCGCGGGCTTCCGGCCAGCGCTTCCGCCTCGCCCGCGGCGGAGGCGGCGACGGCGGCCTCCGCGTCGGCCCGCACGAGGTCGTGCGGCTCGCCGGCCGCCGGCTCCTCCGGGGCGGCCGGCGAGGGCGGTGCGGCCAGCTCCGACCACACCTCCGCGGCCACCCACTCGAGCGCCTCCGCAGCGCGCAGGCGCTGGCCCGCGACGCGCTCGGCCATCTCCCGCGCCTCGAGCCAGCGCGCGCGCACGGCCGGCGAGCAGTGGACGGTGACGCGCGCGAGCGGCACCGCGCCGCCCGGGTCGTCCCCGCCGCCGGCCGCGCCGCGCGGATCGTGCGCCGCCACCTGCTCCTCGAGCCGCCGGATCGGCAGCGCCCGCGCCCGCGCGATCCAGGCCGCCTCGTCCCCCGGTGCCGCGACCCGCGCGAGCAGCCGGACCTTGCTCCACGGCAGCTCGTTCGCGACCAGCGCCCGCTCGAGCCGCGGCAGCCCGGCCAGCGCGCGATGCGTGCGCGCCAGGTCCTGGAGCTGGCGCGCCGAGCGGCCGGCGCGCTCGCGCGCGTAGTCGCCGAGGCGCGCGTAGCAGAGCGGCTCCCAGGCGCGCGTGTCGAGCAGCCGCGCCGCGATCGCGGCCAGCACCCGCCGCAGCGGGCCAGCCGCCGCCGCGAGCCGGGCGAGCGCGGGCTCCGCCCGCGCCGCCGCGGGAGAAGGCGGAGCCGGCACGGCGAGGCCGAGCGAGGGATCCTCGTCCATGAGGGGACGGTCATCCATGGGCTCTTACCGGGACCGGACGGAGTGTCCGGATCGTAGGCGAACGAAATACGAAAGTCAACCATGATCTTCACGAGATCGGATGCGTGCCCGCCGCCCCGGCCGACCTCGTCGCGCCGCTTCGACTGCTACGACACCAAGACCGGCGAGATCCAGAGCGGCGGCGCACTCGATGTGGCTGCTCGTCCCGACGACGACGACCGCAGCCTGTTCCCGCGCCAGGTGTTCTTCCCGATGGCGGGCGAAGGCGAAGGCTGGGCGCGGCTCGCGAAGAGCCTGCGCGCGGAGCTCGACGAGGCGCGCATGGAGGCCGATCGCGGCACGGTGTCGCTGCCCTTCGCGGCGAAGCCGGACCCGAAGGTGGCGGTCCAGGTGGTGGACGACCGCGGGATCGAGTCGTTGCGCTTCGTGGAGGTCGAGCGTTGACGGCCGTTCGCCGTCGTCGCCCGCGGGCCGGATCGGTACCCTCGCCAGCAGCCTGCCCGGAGGAGCCACGATGGAACCCGACGAGACCGACGACGAGCCTCGACGTCGAGATCCCGATCGCCTCCCTGCTGCCGGTCGAGATCCGGTACGCGACGCGCGCGTCCGATCGGGAAGGCTCCGTGCGTGAGACCCCGCCCGTCGAAGGCCCGCTGCCTAGGGCGTCGCCGCTGCGTGTTCCTCCTGCGCCTGCCGACCGAGCCCGCGCAGCAGGAAGGACTCGGCGACGAGCAGCACACCCACCACGATCGCCCAGGCGGCGATCCACCACAGCATCGCGAGGGCGCCCGCACCCGGCGCCCACAGGATCAGACCGGCGAAGGCGATCGAGGCCGCGCCCGCAAGCGCCAGCAGCCACTCGCCCTCGATCACCTTGCGCAGGCGGATCGCGGTGGCGATCTCGAGGATGCCGCCGGCCAGCGCCCAGGCCGCGATGTAGAGCACGAGCGCGAGCGCGGTGAGCGCCGGGTTGCGGAAGGTGAGGACGCCGATCCCGATGCCGAGGACGCCGCGCAGGACGCCGAGCCACCAGTCCTCGTCCACGCGGCGGCCCTGCCACGCCGCGAGCAGCGAGAAGATGCCGTCGGCGAGCGCGAAGGCGCCGAAGAGCAGGATCAGGGTGGCGATCGTGAGGCCGGGCGACACGAACGCGAGGACGCCGAACGCGATCGCCACGAGCCCGCGGATCAGGACGACCCACCAGTAGCGAGCCAGGATCTCCGCCATGCTGCGAGCCTCCGCTCCTCACCCCCCTGCCGCGAGTCTAGACCCGCGCGCGGCCGCGACGAGCGGCGCTTTGACAGCCTCCGGGGCTGGTGCCACGCTGCCCCGCCACGGAGGGGCGAAATGGACGCAGCCGAGCTCACCGACGTCCGCTACGAGGTGGAGCGCGGCCTCGCCGTGATCGAGATCCACCGCCCCGAGCGGCTCAACGCCTTCCGCGCCCACACGGTCGACGAGCTGATCCGCTGCTTCAAGGCGGCCTGGGCGGACCCGGGGGTCGGCGTCGTGGCGCTGACCGGCGCCGGCGAGCGCGCCTTCTGTGTCGGCGGCGACCAGAAGCAGCGCGAGGAGACCGGCGACTACGGCCCCTCCGAGTCGGGCCTCTTCGAGATCGAGACGCTGCACCGGGTCATCCGCGACTGCCCGAAGCCGGTGATCGCCGCGGTGAACGGCCTCGCGATCGGCGGCGGGCACGTGCTGCACGTGATGTGCGACCTCACGATCGCGGCGGAGCACGCCCGCTTCGGGCAGGCGGGCCCGCGCGTCGGCTCCTTCGACGCCGGCTTCGGCAGCGCCTTCCTGGCGCGCATCCTCGGCGACAAGCGCGCGCGCGAGGTCTGGTTCCTGTGCCGGCAGTACGACGCCGCGACGATGCGCGAGTGGGGGCTCGTGAACGCCGTCGTGCCCGGGGCCGAGCTGCGCGCCGAGCTGCGCCGCTGGGCCGACGAGATCCTCGAGAAGAGCCCCACCGCGCTGCGCTTCCTGAAGCACTCCTTCAACGCCGACAGCGAGTCGATCGCGGGGATCGGCACGATCTCGTTCGCGGGGCTCGACCTCTTCGTCGGGAGCGAGGAGGCGCGCGAGGGCGTGGACGCCTTCGCCGCGAAGCGCAAGCCGGACTTCGCGAAGTTCCGGCGATGAGCCGGCCCGCGGAGGGCGCCGCGGCGCGCGTCGCGCTCGTCACCGGCGGTGCCGGCGCGATCGGGGCGGCGGTGTGCGCGGTGCTGGCCGCGCAGGGCCGCACGGTCGCGGCCGCCGATCTCGACCCGGCGCGCGCCGGCGCCGTCGCGGAGCCGCTCGGCGGGATCGGGGTCGCGCTGGACGTAACCGACACTGACTCGGTGTCACATGCGGTCGAGGAGGTGTGCGCGCGCCTCGGCCCGCCCACCGTGCTGGTCTCGTGCGCCGGCTGGGACCGCCTGCGGCCCTTCGTCGAGACCGACGAGCCCTTCCAGGCCCGCGTGCTCGAGATCAACCTCGCCGGCCCGATCCGGGTCACGCGCGCGGTGCTGCCCGGCATGATCGCGGCGGGCTTCGGGCGGATCGTCCTCGTGTCGTCCGACGCGGGGCGGGTCGGCAGCTCGGGCGAGACGATCTACGCGGCCGCCAAGGGGGGGCTCCTCGCGTTCGCGAAGTCGGTGGCGCGCGAGGCGGTGCGCCACGGGGTTACCGCGAACTGTGTCTGCCCCGGGCCGACCGACACGCCGCTCTTCCGCGGGATGGCGAGTGAGGGCCCTGGCGGCGAGCGCCTCACCCAGGCCCTCGAGCGCGCCATCCCGATGCGGCGCCTGGGCCGCCCGGAGGACGTGGCGCCCGCGGTGGCCTTCCTGTGCTCCGACGCCGCCGGCTACGTGACCGGCCAGACGCTCTCGGTGAGCGGCGGCCTCACGATGATCTAGCGGCACCCGCGCAGCGCGCGCGGATCTCCGCCTCGACCCGCCAGAGCCGGTCCTGCCCCCACGTCGCGAAGTCGGGCTCGCCCGCGCGGCCGCGCAGGCGGAAGCTCGGCACGCCCCACAGGCCGAGCGCGAAGAGCTCGCGCCGGTTCGCCTCGAGCTCGTCACGCCAGCCGGTGTCGCGGTCGAGGTGCGCGAGCGCCTCCTGCCAGGAGAGCCCCGCGCGCTCGACCACGAAGCGCAGGCCCGGGTCGCTGCCGGTGTCGACGCCCTCCGCGAAGGCCGCGCGCGTGAACGAGGCGAGCAGCTCGCCGGCGCGGCCGCGCTCGCGCGCCCACGGATAGAGACTGAAGGCGCGCTCGACGGGCCGCCCCACCGGATCGCAGACGCGGCCGAAGGGCAGGCCGGCGCGCGCGGCCTCGCGGCGCGTGTCGAGCAGGATGTAGAAGCGCTTCACGGCCGGCACGGGGAGCCCGCGCATCACCATCGGGAGGACGGGGCGCAGGACGATCTCGACCGGCAGCCGGCGCGGCAGCGCGAGCACGCGCTCGATCGCGATCGCGGTGTAGGGGCTGCGCAGCGAGCCGAAGAAGTCGAGCACGAGGGGCTCGCCGCCGGGCGCCTCGGGCACGGGCAGGCCCGCGAACGAGGGCGGCGCGACGAGCGGCGGGCGCGGGCCGTCGCGCGCGAGCCCGAGACCGGTGAGGCGCTCCTCGAGGTGCGCGAGGCGGTCGACGCCCCAGTACCACTCGCCGCCGTAGTGGAACATCCCGCCCAGGTAGTGACCGAGGCGCCGGCGCTCCTCGCTGCCGGCCGCGACGGCGGCGCGCGCCGCCTCCTCGCCGGCCGGCGGGTGCGCGCGCGCGAGCGCGGCGAGCGCGGCGTCGTCGCCCCGCCAGAGCGCGTCGCCGACGCGCGGCGCGAGCTCCGCGAAGGCGGCCGGGGGCGCCCCGGCGAGCACGCGCGTGGCGAGCGCGACCGCCGCCGCGGCGGGCGCCGGCGCGGCGCGCGGGAAGGCGAGCCCGAAGCCGGGCGCGACGTCGGCGGCGTCCTTGCGCGCGTAGGTGGCCAGCCGCTCGCGCTCGGGGGCGGCGTCGTCGGGCGGGGGGCCGACCAGGCGCGGCGCGAGCTCGACCTCGTAGCGCGCCACGAAGCGGGCGAGCACCTGGGCGCCGAGCTGCGAGTAGGGGTCGTCGACCTGGTGGAACCAGCGCACGCGGTGCGGGGCGCGGCCCAGGCGGCGGCGCAGCTCGGCGCCGCCGCGGCGCAGGTCGCGGAGCGCGTCGCTCGTGAGGGCGGCCGCGAGCCAGGGGGCGAGGCGGCGGCGGGCGCTCATCGGATCCCGTCCCTCCCGGGCGCCTGGAGTCCTGACAGTCGATATGCCAATATCGACGCGGCTGCCAGCCCGGCCGTCGAGGATGCAGGAGGATCGTGGTGGACGCCGCCCTGCCCGCGCCGCTGCGGATCGTCGGCGCCGAGGGCTCCCCCTACAGCCGCAAGCTGCGGGCGGTGCTCCGCTACCGGCGGATCCCCCATGCCTGGATCGTGCGCGGCTCGGCGGAGAGCCGCGGGCTGCCCGAGCCGCGCGTGGCGCTCCTGCCGCAGCTCCTCCTGCCGGGCCCCGGCGGCGCGCTCGTGGCGGAGACCGACTCGACGCCGCTGATCCGCCGGCTCGAGGCGCTCGCCGCGGGCCGCTCCGTCGTGCCCCCCGACCCCGCCCTCGCCTTCCTCGACGCCCTGCTCGAGGACTACGCCGACGAGTGGCTCACCAAGGCGATGTTCCACTACCGCTGGCACTTCGCGCCCGACGTGGCGAAGGCGGCCGCGATCCTCCCGCGCTGGTCGCGCACCGAGCTCGCCGACGAGCGCGTGCGCCCGCTCTCCGAGGCCTTCGCCGCGCGCCAGATCGGCCGGCTCGCCGTCGTCGGCTCGAACGCGACCACCGCGCCGGTGATCGAGGCGAGCTACCAGCGGCTCCTCGAGCGGCTCGACGCGCGGCTCGCGCAGGCGCGCTTCCTGTGGGGCGGGCGACCCGCGGCGTCGGACTTCGCGCTCTACGGCCAGCTCACCCAGCTCGCCGGCTTCGACCCGACCCCGGCCGCGCTGGCGCTCGCGCTCGCGCCGCGCGTGGTGGCCTGGGTGGACGTGGTCGACGACCTCTCCGGGCTCGAGCCCGCCGCCGCCGACTGGATCCCGCGCACGCCCCTGCCCGACACGCTGCACGCGCTGCTCGCCGAGGTGGGCCGCGTCTACGCGCCCTTCCTGCTCGCGAACGCGGACGCGCTCGCCCGCGGCGCGGAGCGGGTCGAGTGCACGATCGACGGGCGGCCGTGGGTCCAGGCGCCGTTCCCCTACCAGGGCAAGTGCCTGCGCTGGCTGCGCGAGGGCTACGCGGCGCTCGCGGCCGGCGATCGCGCCGCGGTGGACGCCGCGCTGCGCGGCACGGGCTGCGAGGCGCTCGTCGCCGGGTGAGGGAAGCGGCTAGCCTGGAGGGGCACCTGTCCCGAGAGGAGCCCCATGCCCGCCCCGCTTCGCACCCTCGCCGTCCTGCTGACCCTCTTCCTCGCGCCGAGCGCCCTTGCCCACGAGCTCGGGGTGCCCCACGAGCATCCGCTCCTGGCGCAGGCCGGGACGCCGGCCGGGGCGGGAACCGAGGCCGGACAGCCGGCTCCGCGCACGCCGCGCCCGGCCGGCGCGCTGCTCTACGTGATCTCGCCGGCCGCGGGCGCGACGGTCGAGAGCCCCGTGACGGTGCGCTTCGGGCTGAAGGGCATGGGCGTGGCGCCCGCCGGCGTCGCCCGGCCCGACACCGGCCATCACCACCTGATCATCGACGCGCCGACCCCGCCGCTCGACCGGCCGCTGCCCGCCGACGCGAAGCACCTCCACTTCGGGGGCGGCCAGACCGAGACCACGATCGACCTCCCGCCGGGCACCCACGAGCTCCAGCTGATCCTCGGCGACAAGGACCACGTGCCCCACGATCCGCCGCTCGTGTCGGAGCGGATCACGATCACGGTCCGCTAGCGGCGATCGCGGCTCCGTAGCCTTCCCGGAAGGTCGGGTAGGCGAAGGCGTAGCCCGCGGCGCGCAGGCGGGCGTTGCGGCAGCGCTTGTTGCCGCTGCGCGCGCGCGGGCCGTCGGGATCGCCCGCCACGGGCGGCGCCGGGACGCCGAGCCGCTCCGCCAGCCAGCGCAGCGTCGTGGCGTCGTCGCTCGGCTCGTCGTCGACGCCGACGTAGACGGGATCGAGCGGCGCGCCGGCGAGCGCGCGCCCGACCAGGTGGCGCAGCGCGCCGGCAGCGTCGTCGCGGTGGATGCGGTTGGTCCAGCGCGGCGGGCCCGGCCGGATCGTGGCGGTGCCCGCCCGCACGCTCTCGACGAGGCGCGTGCGGCCGGGGCCGTAGATGCCGCCGAGCCGCAGCGCACAGCCACCCGCGGCGGCGAGCAGGCGCTCGGCCTCGAGCATGCGGACGCCGCTGAAGTGGGTCGGCTCGGTGGGGCTCTCCTCGTCGACCCACGCGCCGTCCTGCTGCGCGTAGACCGCCGTGCTCGAGGTGAAGAAGACGCGCGGCGGGCGCATGCCCTGCGCGTCGGCCCAGTCGATCACGTTCGCGAGGCCCTCGACGTAGGCGCGCCGGTAGGCGTCGTCGTCGGAGTGATCGGCGGCGGCGGCGTAGACGACGGCGTCGATGCCGCCGTGCTCGACCCCGGCGAGTGCGGCGCGCAGGGCGGCGCGCTCGCACAGGTCGGCCACGAGGGGCTGGACGCCCCGGGGCAGCGGACCGGCGCTGCGGCGCAGCCCGAAGGTGACATGGCCGTCGGCCGCGAGCTGCGCGGCGAGCTCGCTCCCGAGGTAGCCGCAGCCGGCGACGAGGATGCGCGCCACGTGCGCACTCTACCCGCCGCGCTAGCCCCCGTACAGCCCGCCGTTGACGTGGATGACGGTGCCGTGGACGTAGCTGCCGCGGGTGGCGAGGAAGGCCACCACCTCGGCGACCTCCTCGGGCCGGCCCATGCGCCCGAGCGGCACACGGCCCAGGATCGCGGCCCGCGCCGGCTCGGGAAGCTCCGCCGTCATGTCGGTCTCGATGAAGCCCGGCGCCACCGAGTTGACCAGGATGTCGCGGCCCGCGAGCTCTGCGGCGAGCGACTTCGTGAGGGCGTCGAGCCCCGCCTTGGCCATCGCGTAGGCGGACTGGCCGCGGTTGCCGGTGTGGCCCACCACGCTCGAGATCTGGATGATGCGCCCGCTCTTCTGCTTGAGCATGAACTTCCGCAGCACGAGCTTGCTCAGGTACCAGGTGCCGCGCTCGAGCGCGGCGACGGCGTCGTAGTCCTCGAGCTTCATCACCGGCGTGGGCCCGTTGCGCACGACCCCGGCGTTGTTGACGAGCACGTCGACGCGGCCGGTGCGCTCGCCGAGGGCGGCGACGAGCGCGTCGATCTCGGCGGGCACGGTGAGGTCGGCACGGACCGGGAAGGCCTCGGGCAGCTCGCCCGCGAGCTTCCCGGCCGCCTCGGCGCTGGCGCCATGGTGCACGGCCACGCGGAAGCCCTCGGCCGCGAGCGCGCGCGCGCACGCGGCGCCGATCCCGCGCGCGGCGCCGGTCACGAGGGCGACGGGACGCTCCACCATCGAGCGCAGCCTAGCCCAGGGCGCGGGCCGCCCCGCGAGCGGGCGTCGCGGGGTGCGGGGTGCGCCGGCCCGCGGCCTGGCTCGGGGCGCGGGCGCCGGCGTGCGTGCACGGGTCGTGGGGCGCCGGGCGGACCGCTTCCCTCACGTGTCGCCCCGGCCGATGCCCACCTCGGCGAGCAGCGCCGCGAGCTCCTCGCGCTCCGCGACGACCACCTGCACGCCCGGCGGCAGCGCGTCGCCGAGGCGGCGGAAGTAGCCCTTGCCGGTGCGGCCCTCGACCAGCACGACCACGCCGCGGTCCTCCTCGCTGCGGATCAGGCGCCCCGTCATCTGCTTCAGGTTGAGGAGCATCCTGCCGAGCGTGAAGCGCGCGAAGGCGTCGACGCCGGCGCGCTTCAGGCGCGCCTCGCGGCGCCGGCGCAGCTCGGTCGGCACCTCGAAGGGCAGCTTCTCGATCACGACGGCCTGGAGCTGGTCGCCGGGCAGGTCGAGGCCCTGCCAGAAGCGGCGCGCGCCGAGCAGCACGGCGCCGCCCTGCGCGAAGCGCGCCACGAGCGCGCCCGGGTCGTCGCCGGCACGGCGCGGCGCGAGCACCTCGATGCCCGCGTCGCGCAGGTGCTCGGCCAGCTCGGCGGCGACGTCCTGCATGCGCCGCAGGCTCGTGAAGAGCCCGAGCGTGCGGCCGCCGAGCCGGCGGGCGAGCTCTGCCAGCACCGCCGCCGTCTCGGCCACCAGGTCGCCGGGGTCGGGCAGCGCCACCACCCGCATGTGCTCGGCGTAGGGAAAGGGGCTCGGGACCGACACCGTGTCGAGTCGGGAGAGGACGCCGGTGTCGGACCCGCCCGGCCCCGGCCGCCGCGGGTCGATGCCGAGCGCGCCGAGCGCGGCGAAGGCGTCGCCGTCGACGAAGACGCTGGCCGAGACGCCGGCGAAGGACGCGAGGCGCGCGAGCAGGTGCTCGCGGAAGGGCTCGGCGGGCGCGACGAGCCGGACCGCGAGCCGCCAGCGGTCCCAGGGCGGCTCGATCCGCTCGAAGGCCGCGACGGAGTCCTCGGCGCCGGCGAAGGCGAGGCGCAGGGCGCCGGCGGCCGCGCGCAGCTCGTCCGCGGTGCGCGCGAGCGGGCCGCCGGCCGCCTCGGGGTCCACCAGCGCGTCGATCTCGCGCGCGACGGCGTCGATGCGCTCGGCCGCGATCCCGGCGGCGCGGGCAGCGTCGTCGAGGGCGGCCGGGGGGTGCTCGGGCACCTGCACGTCGCCCCACTCGCCGGCGAGCGGCTCGAGCGCGCGGCCGAGCGAGGCGAGCTCCTGCTGGATCGAGCGCCGCCAGGCGAGCGCGTCCTTGCGCAGCGCGCGGCGCTTCGACGCCGGGAGCAGCCCCTCGCCGCCCTCGCCGCGGGTCGCCCCCGGGGCCGAGGCGCCGCGTGCGGCCGGAGCCCCGGCGGCGCTGCGCGCTGCCGGATCCCCGGGCGCGCGCGCCGCCTGATCGGGCCGGCCGAAGACGTCGTCGAGCCGGTCGAGCACGTCCTCGGGCCGCACCGAGAGCGCGTAGACCTCGTCGGCCACGTCGGCGAGCTCGTGCACCTCGTCGACGATCGCGTGCGCGAAGGGCGGGTAGTCCGGCGGCCAGCGCAGCAGCAGGTCGTGGTTGGCGACGACCAGGTGCGCCTGCGCGAGCGCCGCGCGGCGGCGGCCGAGGGGGCAGGCCGGGTGCTGCGCGCACTGCTCACGCGAGCACTGCTCGGCGCGCGCCGCCACCGAGCGGCGCAGGAGCTCGCCGAGCAGCGGCTGCCGGCGCAGCCAGGCGGCGCCGATCGAGCCCACCTCGCCGTGCGGCCGGATCTCCGCGCAGGCCGCCAGCACCGCGTAGGCGAAGCGGTCCTCGGCGAAGATGCGCGGCTCGCGGCCCTCGGCGAGCACCGGCACGAGGCGCCGCTCGCACACGTAGTTGGCGCGGCCCTTGATCGAGAGCGCGCGCAGGGCCGGCCAGCCGAGGAAGCGCGCGGCGGTCGGGATGTCCTTCGCGAGGAGCTGGTCCTGGAGGAGCTTCGTGCGCGTCGAGATCAGGACCGGGTGGAAGCGCTCGCCCGTGCGGGCGGCGTCGCGCGCGCGCTCCATCGCGAAGGGGATCGCCGCCGCGAGGTAGGCCAGCGACTTGCCGACCCCCGTCCCGCCCTCGCAGAGCAGCGTCCCGCCCTCGCGCAGGAGCTTCGCGAAGCGGCGCGCGAGCTCGACCTGCGGCTCGCGCACGCGGTAGCCCGGCCAGTGGCGGCGGCCCCGCTCGGGGTCGCGCAGCGCGGCGGCGATCGCGTCCTCGTCGAAGGGCACCGGGGCTTCGGGCGTCTCGCCCACCACCACGAACGGGGCGCGCTCGGCACGCGCCCGCGCCTCGCCCTTGGCGAAGAGCGCGAGCCACGGGGAGTCGGGCGCGAAGGACTCGAGGGCGTCGCGGGCTGCCCCGTAGCGGGGGTCGGTGCCCGCCGCCGCGCGCGAGACGACGCGTGCGGTGTCGAGGGCGTCGGCGAGCGCGCGGTGACGCTCCTCGGTGTCGAGGAGCGAGCGGGTGAAGGTCTCGAGGCGCAGGTCGGGAGCGTCGGGATGGGTGACGGCGAGCAGGTCCTGGGTGTCGAGATACCAGGCGTCGGCGAGCGCGGCGCCGAGGAAGCGGCCCAGGAACAGGCGCTCGAAGCCGGCGTTGTGGGCCACGATCGCGCGCCCGGCGAGCGCCTCCTGGAAGGCCGCGCACACGGCGGCGAGCGGCGGCGCGGCGGCGACCTCCTCGGGCCGGATCCCGGTGAGGCGTGCGATCGCGGGCGGCACCGCGCCGTCCGGCCGCACGAGGGTCGCGAGCGTGCGGAGCGTCGCGGCGCCCGGGTCGGCCAGCACCGCGCCGAGCTCGAGGATCTCGGCGCCCTCGTGGGGCGCGAGGCCCGTCGTCTCGAGGTCCACGAAGGCGACCGGGCCGATCCGCGCGAGCCAGGGCGCCAGCGCGGCGAGGTCGATCCCCAGCTCCGCGGGCTCGCGGGTCTGCGCGCTCAGCCGCTCAGACGTAGATCCCGCCCTTGTACTGCCGGTCCTGCCGGAGCTTCACGTTGACGAGCGCGGGCTTGCCGGAGGCGGCGGCACGCTCGAGCGCCGGGCGGATCTCCTCGGGCCGCTCGCAGTACTCGCCGTGGCCGCCGAGCGCCTCCACGACCTTGTCGTAGCGCGTGTACTCGAGCAGCGTCCCCTGGAGCCGGTCCCAGCCGTAGAGGGCGCCCTGCGGCCGCATCATCTGGCCCCAGGCGCCGTCGTTGCCGAGCACGCCGATGATCGGCAGGCCGAAGCGCACGGCGGTGTCGTACTCGAAGCCGTTCAGGCCGAAGGAGCCGTCGCCGTAGACGATCACCACGCGCTTGTCCGGGTGCGAGAGCTGCGCCGCCAGCGCGAAGGGCATGCCGACCCCGAGCGTGCCGAGCGGGCCCGGGTCCATCCAGGCGCCCTCGCGCGGCACCGGCAGGATCTTCGCGGCGGTGGCGACGATGTCGCCGCCGTCGCCGATCACGATCGAGTCGCCGAGCGTCGCGAGCCAGTCGCGCACCTCGCGGCACATGCGCTGCGGGTCCACCGGTGACTCGTCGCTGGCGAGCGCCGCCTCGACCTTCTTCTCCTCGGCCACCTCGATCGCGCGCAGCTCCTCGCGCCAGGCCGTGAAGTCGAGGTTGGTGCCCGCGTTCTTCATCTCCTCGAGGAGCAGCTCGAAGGTGCAGGCCAGGTTGCCGACCAGGCCCACGTCGGCCGGGCGGTTCTGGCCGATCAGGGTCGCGTCCATGTCGAGCTGGATGATCTTCGCGGTGGCCGGGATCGTCTTGCCGAAGGCGAGCCGGAAGTCGAGCAGCGAGCCGGCCAGGACGATGAGGTCGATCTCCTTCATCGCGTGGCGGCGCGAGCGGTTCAGGTACTGCGGCGAGTCGGGCGGGATCGTGCCGCGGCCCATGCCGTTGGTGTAGGCCGGCATCCGCGTCTCGGCGAGGAAGGCGTTCATCGCCGCGCTCGCCTGCGACCACTTGACGGAGGTGCCGGCCATCAGCATCGGCTTGCGCGCGCTCTCGAGCAGCGCGAGCGCGGCCCGCACGTCGGCGCGGTCGGGCGAGAGGCGCGGCGCGGCGGTCTTGATCGGCGGCAGCGTGGCGTCCGACCACTCGCACTGGCCCATGAACACGTCCATCGGGATCTCGAGGAAGGCGGGGCCCGGGATGCCCGACACCGCGTGGCGGATGCCGAGCTCGGCGTACTCGCCGATGCGATGGGTCTGGTAGCAGGCGTCGACCCACTTCGTGATCGGCCGCATCAGGTTGACGTGGTCCATCTCCTGGAGCGAGCCGCGGCGCAGGTTCGTGAACGGGCCCTGGCCGCCGATCACGAGGATCGGCGAGTTGGCGCGCCAGGCGTTGGCGACGCCGGTGACGCCGTCGGTGACGCCCGGGCCGGCCGTGATCGCCGCGACGCCGATCTTGCCCGGGTTGCAGCGCGCCCAGGCGTCGGCCGCGTGCACGGCGGCCTGCTCGTGCCGCACGTCCACGATCCGGATGCCCTCGTCGAGGCACCCGTCGTAGAGCGGCATGATGTGGCCGCCCGAGAGCGTGAACACCGCCTCGACGCCCGCGTTCTTGAGCGCGCGGGCCAGGATCTTGCCACCGTGAACGGGCATGGGGGGGCCTCCTCGCGGGACGCTAGCAAGAGGGGACAGACCCGGGGGGGGGGGGGGGAGGCCCAACACCCGGGGGGGGCCC